>JAJDCV010000327.1 GCA_029260675.1 Phycisphaeraceae bacterium | reverse complement strand
TCCACCCGCTGTACCTCCAGCGGATGTCGAGGTTCAAGGTCGTCCGTTTCATGGACTGGGCCCACACCAACGAGAGCGACGATACGGTGAACTGGAACACCCGCACCAAGACCAGCCACTACACGCAGGGCACGAACCGCGGGGTGGCGATCGAATACATGATCGACCTGTGCAACGAGCTTGGCGCGGACCCCTGGTTCTGCATGCCCCACGCCGCAGATGAGGTCTACATCAAGAACTTCGCCACACTCGTGCGGGACCGGCTGGACCCGGCCCGGAAGGTCTACATCGAGTGGTCCAACGAGGTCTGGAACAGCCGTTTCGATGTCTACAGTTATGTCCAGGCCCAGTCCGGGTCGGCACCCTTTTCAGGTGGGTGGTTCAACTACTGGGGCGAGCGGCTGGTCAACACGTTCACGATCTGGGAGCAGGTCTTCGCCGGCCAGGGAGGCCGGTTGGTCCGCGTCGCGGCCGGTCAGGCGGCGAACGTCTGGGTCACTCGGAACCTCACCGACCGCCTGGGCGACCAGGTCGACGCGGTCTCCTGCGCCGCGTACTTCGGCGAGAGCGGTGCCAACTTCGACACCAGCACCACCGCCCAGGACATCATCACCGATGCGCTGAACCGGGCGATCCCCGTCAAGTCCGACCGCTTCTACCGGGACCACGGCAGCCTGGCATCGACCCTGTCAACGAACCTGGGCAGGACCATCCGGATGATCGGATACGAAGGCGGCCAACACTACGCCGACGACAACCGCAACACCCCCTACGCCCAGGCGTTGTTGGATGCGCAGTACCTCCCGGGGATGTTCAGCGCGTACCTGATGAACCTGGACGCCTTCGAGCAGGCCGGCGGCGACCTGATGCTGCCGTTCAACTACGTCGACCGCCCCGGCAACCACGGCGCGTGGGGCCACCTGGAACACCAGGACGACTCGATCGACACCTCCGAAAAGTTCCGGGCGCTGTTGTATTACATCAAAGATCAATAGGGCATCCGGACGATTCTACACTTCATACGAAGCAAGCTTTCATATTGCGCGTTTGTCCCTCAGCCCCCGGCTTTGCCGGGGGGTGTTTCATATGCACGTTAGAGCATTCGCAATCCAAGCGTAGCGTGCGTGGGTGTTTTATAACCACCGCGTGACACGCGGCGGGCCTGCGGGGCGTCGCCCCGCGGCTATCAAGGGCAAAGGCCGCTACGAATGGATTGAGAACGCTCTAGCCAGAACCCCCGGCAAAGCCGGGGGCTGAGGGTGATGAAGATTAAGAATCACGACCCGCATCACAGTCGGGGGAGTGTCCCCTCTCTCAGGTCCGGTCGCCCAGCAACACATCGCTCCCGACACGCGCCGACACCTCGTCAAATTTCATCCTGACCGCATCGGACAGATCGATGCCCAGGCGGTGAGACAAAAGGTCGGCATAGATCACCACGTCGGCGATCTCCTTGCCGATCTCCTCAAGCGACATCTCATCGCCCCGCTGCACCTTCTTGGTGAGGTTGCAGATCGCATTGACCTTGGTGATCAACGGCAACAACACCTCCAACAATTCCCCGGCCTCCCCGGCCATCGCGTTGGACCAGTCCGCCGGGGACCAGTCCCGGCAGGTGCCAAATGACTCCGCACACCGCTTGACGCTTGCCCGCCGCAAGACCCGCAGGTCTAACCCTTGATCGCTCATGCCGGTCTCCCTTTGTCAATAGTTCCTAGAACATACCCGATGTCGATCAACGCATAAAAAAGCCCACGTTCGATGAACGTGGGCTTCGTGGAGGTTATGAATATGAATCTGCTGCTCAGGCCTTAAGCCGTGCCTCGAGCGCGTCCAGTTCACCCGCAAGCTCCTTGGGCAGCTTGTCGCCGAACTTGGCGTAGTGGTCACGCATGGCGGGGATGACCTTGAGCCACTCGGCGTTATCGACGCTGAGCAGTTGCTTGAGGTCTTCGGCGGGCATGTCCAGGCCGTCAAGGTCCAGGCTGTCGATGGTGGGCAGGTTGCCGATGGCGGTCTCGGTGACGTCGCCCTTGCCGTCGACGCGGTCGCAGACCCACTTGAGGATGCGTGAGTTCTCGCCGAAGCCGGGCCAGAGCCATTTGCCGTCGGGGCTCTTGCGGAACCAGTTGACGTAGAAGACCTTTGGCATCTTGGCGCCGGGCTTGTTGCCCATGTTCAGCCAGTGCTGCCAGTAGTCGCCCATGTGGTAGCCGCAGAACGGGAGCATGGCCATGGGGTCGAAGCGGAGCTCGCCGAGGCCCCCGGCGGCGGCGGCGGTTTTCTCGCTGGCCATGGTGGAACCCAGGAACGTGCCGTGCTGCCAGCTTGAGGCTTCCATCGCCAGGGGCTGGGTCGAGGCACGCCGTCCGCCGAAGAGGATGGCATCAATCGGGACGCCGGCGGGGTCTTCCCAGTTCGGTGCGATGACCGGGCATTGGCCGGCCTTGGCGGTGAAGCGTGCGTTGGGGTGGGCGGCCTTGACATCGGTGCCGGGCTTCCAGTCGTTGCCGTGCCAGTCGATCAGGTGATCAGGGGTCGGGCCGTCGATCTCTTCCCACCAGATATCGCCGTCGTCGGTGAGCCCGACGTTGGTGAAGATCGCGTTTTCTTTCAGAGACTCCATGGCGTTGGGGTTGGAGTCGTAGTTCGTGCCCGGCGCGACGCCGAAGAACCCGGCCTCGGGGTTGATGGCGTGTAGTTTGCCGTCCTTACCGAACTTCATCCATGCGATGTCGTCACCGACGCACTCGACCTTCCAGCCCTTGACGGTGGGGTTGAGCATGGCGAGGTTGGTCTTGCCGCAGGCCGAGGGGAACGCGGCGGCGATGTACTTGACCGCACCCTCGGGGCTGGTGAGCTTGAGGATGAGCATGTGCTCGGCCATCCAGCCCTGTTCTTTAGCCATGATCGAGGCGATACGCAGGGCGAAGCACTTCTTGCCCAGCAGCGCGTTGCCCCCGTAGCCCGAACCGAAGGACCAGATCTCCTTGGTCTCGGGGAAGTGGGTGATGTACTTGTTGTCGGCGTTGCAGGGCCAGGCCACGTCTTTCTGCCCCGACTCAAGCGGCATGCCGACGGAGTGGACACAGGGGACGAACTCGCCGTCGGTGCCCAGGACATCCATCACCTTGTTGCCCACACGGGTCATGGTATGCATGTTGGCGACAACGTAGGGGCTGTCGCTGATCTCGATGCCGATGTGAGCGATCGGCGAGCCGACCGGACCCATCGAGAAGGGGATGACGTACATGGTCCGGCCCTTCATGCAGCCGTCGAACAGGGGCTTGAGGATCGCCCGCATCTCGTCGGGGGCCTTCCAGTGGTTGGTCGGCCCGGCGTCCGCTTCGTTCTCACAGCAGATGAACGTACGGTCTTCGACGCGGGCCACGTCGGCGGGGTCGGACAAGACCAGGACGCTGTTGGGCTTCTTGTCCTTGGCCAGCCACTGGGCCGAGCCGGAGGCGACCATCGTGTCCAGCATGGCCTGGTACTCGGCCTGTGAGCCGTCGCACCAATACACGCTGTCGGGCTTGCACTGACCCGCGACCTGATCGACCCATGCCAACAGCTTGGCGTGTTCCGTGTTGACCGAACCGGCAGTCTGGTTGACCTGTGTCACCGTTAGTCTCCTAAGCTTCAAATGGTTATGCGTCCACTGTTTCCGCCACTGTGAGCCGGAGCGAACGCTAGGTTTCAGGGCCACACAGCATAGCAGATTCCAGAGGTTCCATTTGGCTCCTGCTCAATCCACCATCTATCCATATCGGTACCAAGTCAGCTACACTTGTTAATAAGTTGATCCGACCCGTTATTTAGATTGCTTTTGGAATCACTCGATGAGCCACCACTCCTGGACCGACCTTGGGCCGGCAGACGACTTCCCGTCTGATAAACACACCTGTCTGAACACCGAAGGGGCTGACGGCACACGGGGGCGGGCACTGGTCGTGCTGCATGTCGACGGCGCATGGTACGCCCTGGAAAACCGCTGCCCCCACGCCGGGCGGCCGCTGGGTGACGGCGAGCGGGCCGGGATGACCCTGACCTGCCCCTACCACGGGTACGCCTACCACATCAAGACCGGCAAGAACATCGACTTCCCCGACGAAGAGACCCCGGTTAGAACATTCCCGATCCGCGTCGAAGACGGCCGGGTCCAGGTCCAAATTACGAACGACGAGGCAGACACCCCATGAGCAGTACCCCGATCACAGATCGACTCGATCAAGACTACGACGCCGCGGTCGAGCGTTTGTGCAGTTTCCTGAAGATCCCAAGCGTCAGCACGGACCCGGCGTACAAGGAACACATCCAGGAGGCTGCGC
>JAJDCV010000326.1 GCA_029260675.1 Phycisphaeraceae bacterium | reverse complement strand
TCCGGGTTGGCGTACATATCGACGTAACGCTTGCGGTAACGCTGCTCCGCATCCTGCAAACCCTGGAACTTGTTCGGCGGAAGCGCCAGACTCTTGGCGGCCACGGCAAACGGCGCATCTCCCGCAGCGCCCGCGACATCGGCCTCGGCGTCGCTGCCCGCCGCCGCTTGCGGCTTCGCGGTCGCCCACACCGTCACCTCCCCGGTCTTGGTCTTCGCCAACGGCCCCTCGGCGGTGACGATGTCGGACAGCTCCACCAGCTTGGCGACCTTGAAGGCCTCCGGGCCGACCAGCTTCTTACTGACCGCCAGCTGCAGGTCGCCCGTATGGTCGCGGAGACTCATGAAGATCAGGTTGCCCATCACTCGGTGCTGCATCACCCGCCCGGCGACCTTCACCACCGGCCGGCGGTCATCGTCCGGGTTCTCCTTGTGGGCAAGGTCGGCCGACTCGTCGTACTGTGCTTTGGCATCGGTAAGTGGCGCCAGTCCGTCGACCCGGCCACCGAAGGGCTCGACCCCGAACTCGTCTCGCATCCGCTCCAGCCGGGTCCGCCGGTCGGCCAGCAGGTCGCGTGCCGAGGGTTGTGGGGCCTGATCGTCCTGTCCGGGCTTGCTCATGGCGGGCAATCCTAACAAAAAAACCCCGCCGGTCCTTGTCGGACGGCGGGGCGGGTCTGTTTTGGCGCTAAACCGCAAGCGAGGCGGCGATGGGTCGGGAGTGCTGTGCGTCCTTGCTGAAGGCTAACAGCTTATAGCTAACGGCCTGCTCAATCCTCGGCCTTGGCGGCTTCCGCAGCAGCCTTTTCCTTGGCGTCCTGTTCGGCACGAGCGGCGTCGGCCTTGTCCTGCTGCTCGGTCAGCCAGCCCAACCCGCGGTGGCGGTCACGCAGACGACGCTTCTTGCCCACACGCTCGCGCAGGTAATACAGCTTGCTCCGCCGGGTGTGGCCGTGACGCACGATCTCGATCTTCGCGATCCGAGGCGAGTTCACCGGGAACGTCCGCTCGACGCCCTCGTTCGCCACGATCCGCCGGACCGTGATCGTCTGCTCGATCCCCGAGTTCTGCCGTTTGATCACCACGCCGGTGAACACCTGGATGCGCTCCTTGGCACCCTCGATGATCCGCACGTGGACATCAATCGTGTCACCGATGCTGACCACGGGCTGGCCCTTTTTGATCTGGGCCGACTGAACCGCTTGCATGATTGCGTCGCTCATGGCGAGCCTTCCGTCTATAAGGTGTGGCGGGGTGCCGTCTTGTATCTAAGGCCGACCCGAGGGCCCGCCGATCCGAGCCGAGCAGTATACCGGGGCCCCGGGGGGCTGTCGAGGGGGCTGGATTAGGCCGTAGGATCATCCCCAAGCAGATCCGGCCGACGTTCTTCGGTCCTTTTTCGGGCTTCTTCTTTTCGCCAGGCCTCGATCTTGGCGTGGTCGCCGCTTAATAGAACTTCCGGGGCGTCGATGCCTTCCCAGGTGCGGGGGCGGGTGTAGTGGGGGTGGTCCAGGAGGCGTTGGCTGCCGGGGGAGAAGCTGTCGTGGTGAGCGGAGTCCTGGTGGCCCAGGGTCCCGGGGAGCAGGCGGACGACGGCGTCGATGAGGGTCATGGCGGGGAGTTCGCCGCCGGAGAGGACGTAGTCGCCGACGGAGATTTCACGGATGGGGGCGAGTTTCTGGATGACGCGCTCGTCGATGCCCTCGTAGTGGCCGGCGATCATTAATAGCCGGGGCAGCTCGGCGAGTTGTTCGACGATCGGCTGGGTCAGGGGTTCGCCTTGGGGGGTTAGCAAGATGCGCGTGGTGGGGCGGGGGTCCATCGCTTCGACCGCCTGCACGGCGTCCCAGACGGGTTGGCATTGGATGACCATCCCGGGGCCGCCGCCGAAGGAGGGTTGGTCGACCTTTTGGTGCTTGTTGTCGGCGTAGTCGCGGAGGTTGGTGACGTGGTAGCTGACGACCGGCTCGCGCACATTGGTTAGGTCGGCCGGGTGCGTAATGGGTTCGGCGGCACGCTTGAGGATGCTCGAGCCGAGCACGCCGGGAAACATCTCGGGGAAGAGGGTCAGGACGTCGATGCGTAATGGAGAGCTATTAGCCATAAGCTATTAGCCTTTAGCCAGACAGGCACGGATACATGGCAGACGGAACCCGGATCGAACCTAATGGCTAACGGCTAAAAACTAAGTGCTGCCTTAGGCCTTCGCGGCTTCGATGACGCCGGTTTTTTTCAGAAGCGCGGCGACGGTCTCGCTGGGCTGGGCGCCGACGCTCAGCCAATACTTGACGCGCTCTTCGTTGCACTTGAACTGGACGGACTCGTCCTTGTTGGCCGGGTCGTAGGTGCCCAGTTCCTCGATCGGTCGGCCGTCACGGGGGCTGCGCTGGTCGATGGCGTTGAGCCGGTAGACCGGGTGATGGGTGCGTCCGAAGCGTTTGAATCGCAGTTTGACCACAGTTAAACCTCTGTCCTGACTGGGGATGCGCCCCTTGGTAAGCCGCCGACACCCACCGTGCCGATCCGGCGAATCGAGGATTGTAGCGGAAAAGGGGGGCGGGGCCAAGCGGGGAAGGGAAAAACAGGAATCGCAGATGGGCCTCAACAGCGGAACGCTAAATCGGGAAAACAGGAAAAAGGGCGGTAGAAGACGTTGATCGCTAAGCCGCAAGCGGCTTGGGGGCTAGCGCCCTTCCAGCAGGCGGTGGCCCAGGAAGTCGTTGAGGTCGTAGATCTCGGTGATCTGATCGACCACGGCCTGGACGTCGTATTCGACGCGGACGAACTCGACGGTGTCTTCGTTGAGGATCGCGTAGCTGGCGCGGGGGTCGCGGTCACGGGGCTGGCCGACGCTGCCGGGGTTGACGATGACTTTTTCGCGGTCGGAGAAGGTGTGTGTCCCGCCTAAGTCGCCCGGTGGGTAGAAGTCCGGCTCGTCGGTGAAGACGCCGGGGACGTGGGTGTGTCCGCAGAAGCAGCGGCCGTCGGTCCGGTCGAAGATCGACTGCATCTTGCTGGGCGAGGTCATCACGTCGTCCGGGAAGATGTATTCATTGATCGGCCGACGCGGCGAGGCGTGGACCCACAGCGCGTTTTCGACCTTCTGCCGGATCAGCAGGTTGCCGAGGAACTCCCAGCGTTTTTTCTGCTTAACAGGGTCGGGCTCCAGCTCGAATTGTCGACGTGTCCAGAACGCCGCCTGCTCGGCGCTGGTGTTGAAACTCGTCGGCTCGTACAGGGCCGCGAAGTCGTGGTTACCCATCAGGGCCCACTCGCACCGGTCCATTACCACATCCAGACACTCCAGCGGGTTCGGCCCGTAGCCCACGATGTCGCCCAGGCAGACGACCCGCTTGACCTCGCGCTGGTCGATGTCAGCCATCACCGCCTTGAGCGCGTTGAGGTTGGCGTGGATGTCTGAGATCAGGGCAATGGTCATGGGGGAGTCGGGTATCGGGTGTCGAGATTCGGGTATCGGGCCGGGCTCTACGCCCAGGGTTAATCGCTAATAAACGGCGATCGTGCAAGCCCAAAGTTTAGGCCGACACGCCGGTTACCGCCAGCGCCCCGGGCACAAGAGCCTTGGGTGACTATATTAAGTGCCCATGCCTACGCCCCAGGCCAAAACCCGTGGCACCCACCCGGACCGCCCCGCACCCCGGACAGCACCCCGGCGCGTCCTGATTATCCGTCCCACCGCGCTGGGTGACGTGGCACGCACCGTGCCCGTTCTGGCGACCCTGCGGCAGGCGTACCCCGATGCCCACATCGATTGGCTGGCCGCCAAGGCCTTCGCCGATGCGGTCCGCCATCACCCCATGCTCGACGACGTGATCGAGTTCGACCGCAGGCAACTCGCCCGCTTCGGCCTGTCGCCCTCCGCCACCCAGGCCGGCTGGCGCTTCGCCAAACTGCTGCGAGAAAAAAAATACGACGCCGTCTACGACTTCCAAGGCCTGTTCCGCTCCGGCTTGTTCACCCGACTCACCGGCGCGCCCCGACGCATCGGCTTCGCCAACGCACGCGAGGCCGCCTGGCTGGGTTACAACACCCGTCACCGTGTCGACCCCGCCCTCCACACCGTCGATCGTATGCTCGGCCTGCTCGAAGCCGACGGCCTTCAACCCGTCCGCGACATGCGGCTCTACCTCGCGCAGCAAGACGCCGACTGGCTCCAAGCATTCAAGCAAGACCACGGGATCGGCGCCTCGGGCTACACCTGCATCGCCCCGACCGCACGCTGGGGCTGCAAGTGCTGGCCGATCGAACGCTACGGCCAGATCGCCCGCAAGTTGCTCGAACAGAATACCGCCGGCGACAAACTGGTCATCCTCGCCTCACCCAACGAACGTGATCAGGTCCTGCCGATGTTCGAGACCCTCATGGGGAACGGTGCTTCAGGTGGCGACCTACGCGAACGTGTCGTGTTCCCTACCACCAGCGTCGGGCAGATGATGGCGTTGCTCAGCGAGCCACGTGTGTTGATCTGTAACGATTCGGCCCCCTTGCACATCGCCGTAGGCTTTAACCGCCCGGTCGTTGCGATCTTCGGCCCCACCGACCCCGCACTCGTCGGCCCCTACCAGCAAGCCTCAAGCGTCCTGCGCCCACCCGACGCCGAGCA
>JAJDCV010000325.1 GCA_029260675.1 Phycisphaeraceae bacterium | reverse complement strand
GTTGAGTTTCATGCGGGTGGTGGTGTATTTCCCCCGCAGCGCCGTCGCCGGCCCCGCCACGCTCGAAGCCGGATATATCCATGAACGCATCGGCCGGTACGACATCGCCTCGAAGCTCTACGAAAGGGCCCGGCTGTTGATCGACGAACAGGAAGACCCCGTGTACTACCAGAGGCTCAACAGGCGGATCGCCTCCGTTTCAGATGCCCCGTCAGGTGAATAAATGAACGTAACCAATCACGTTTTGATGACCAGGCCGTCTATGTATCTGTCCATTTTGCTGGCGGGGGTTGTGCTACCCGCGACCCCGGTGTGGGCGCAGGTTGGCGACGAATCGACCAGTGTCGCGAAGATGTTTCTGTTGCCCGGCGACTTCCTGGGCCTGCTGATCACCTGGCTGCTGGTGTTTCTCTCGGCGGTGAGCATCGGGTACACGCTGAGCCTGATGCTACGTTATCGCCGATCACAGCTTCTGCCCGATGAGACACGCAAGAAGGTGTCGGACTTGCTGATGGGTAAGCGGTTTACTGAGGCGATCGAGTTCGCCGCCAAGGATCGCAGCTACCTGGGGCGGGTTATCAGCGCGTCATTGAGCGAGGCGGGACACGGCTTCGGCGCGATGGAGCGTGCGATCGAGGAGGCGGGCGACAGCCAGACGACCCGGGCGCTTAGGCCGATCGAGTACCTCAACGTCCTGGGCAACATCGCCCCGATGATCGGGCTGTTCGGCACGGTCTACGGGATGATCGTTGCGTTCGACAAGCTCCAGGCAAGCGGCGGCCGGCCCGATCCCGCCGCGCTGGCCGGGGGGATCTCCACAGCGATGATCACCACCTTCTGGGGGCTGGTCGTCGCGATCCCGGCGCTGGCGTCCTACGCCCTGATGCGTAACAAGATCGACGCCCTGACCAGCGAGGGGATGCTGATCGCCGAGCAGATCATCGCCCCCTTCAAACCCGCCGGGCCCACTCCTCAGCCCAAGCCCTCGCCTAAGAAGGCTCCGACTCAAGATGATCCACCCCAACCCCCAAGCCCCAATCCTTAACCCCCCAACCCATGCCCTCCCAGATCTTCCATCGCGGCCCGACCAAGCCCCAGATGAATATCACGCCGTTGATCGACGTGGTCGTCCTGCTGATTATCTTTTTCATGCTCGTGAACAACATCATCTCCGAGCAGAGCGTGCAGATGATTGTGCCGCAGCTGGATGAGCCGATCACCCACGAGTTGGACGACGCCGGGCGGATCATCGTCAACATCGCCCCGGCCGACTACGCCCACCGCGAACGGGCGGACAACCCGCTGTTGTTCGATGGCGAGGCGCGTTTTATCCGTGTGGGGTTGCAGACGTTCGCCGCCGACGACCTGGAGGGCGTGACCGCGGCTCTGATTGATGCCAGGTCGGCCTACCCCGACGCGGAGGTGGTCCTCCGTAGCGACGGGGCGCTTTACTACGGCGTGGTCCAGCCCGTGATGGGGGCGATCACCCGCGCGGGGATCGACAAGATCAACCTGGTCGCCTACATGCCCGAGCGCGGCGCCACCACCGTACAGATAGGCGAGTGACACAACCTTGACCAAGAGAGCCGACACACAAGACGCCGCGACGACACCGGCCGCCCCCCGGCTGGCGGAACAGACCGTCCACCACCGCTCGGCGCGTAAGCGTCACGGCCGACCCAGGCCGAACATGCAGCCGAACCTCTCGGCCATGATTGATGTCATCTTCCTTCTGCTGATCTACTTTGTTGTCACCGCCAACTTCACCCCCGACGAGGGCGTGCTTACCGCCAAACTCCCGCAAGGGACCGGGGCCCCCGCGCAGGATCTGGCTCCGCCGCAGCGGCCTTTGAATATCGTGCTTTCGCCCGCCGGCGAGACCGAATGCCGGATCGCCATTCAGGGCTACCCCCAAGCACCCGCGGGATTCACCGAGCTGGCGTCGTTGCTGGTGCAGCTTCAGTACGACCCGGAGCTGGACCTGAAGAGCGGCGCGTTCAAGCCCGACAGCCCCGTGGTCATCCGCCCCGAGGCCGGCGTCCGTTGGCAGCACGTGGCCAATGCTTTTAACGCCGCGGTGCGGGCTCGATACACCAATATCAATTTTGCACAGGTATCTCAATAGCACGCCGCAATTCGATTAAGACACGGATGGACCGTGAAGACGCGAAGCAGAGAGGAACAGGGATAAACGCTGATGAACGCCGATAGGACGTGTTCCGATCCAATCCGATTCGCGTTCGTTTGCGTTCATTCGCGGTTCATTTTCTTTGCGCTATTCGTGGTTGTTTTAGCGGCGACACCCTGCAAGCTCGCGGCCCAGACGCAGGAACTGGACCCGGCGACGCTGGTCGAAGCGCTTGCCCGTGAGGGGATGGGTGAGCTGCTGCTGCACCTGGTTGAGACCGAGCAGCCGCAAGACCCCGTGCTGGCCCGGCAGATCGAGCTGGCGGGGCTGAGGCTTGAATACCAGCGTCTGGTGAGTCAGGCCCGTCTCGCCGCGTCGCAGAACCCCCAGCGTGCTGGGGCTTTGCGTAATCAGGCAAACGAAGCCTTCGAGCGGATGGCGGAAGCGTCGCGCCGCTTGATCGCGGACTACTACGACCACGACCAGAGGCCGATCTGGCAGACCGACCTGGCACAGGACCTGCTGCTGGATTACCTGCAGGGTCTGCACCGGTCCGCGGCGCTGTTTGCGGAATTCGGGATCACCACCGAGACGCAGCAACAGGCCCTGGCGGAAGCGGGGCCTAAGGCATTGGTGTTGCTGACCGAGGCGAAACTCCGTTTGTTTAATCTTCGAGGCGAGGTCGGCAGAGACCCCAAGCGATCCAGCCAACTCCAAAGCAGCGGGCTGTTTTTCCGGCTGTTTGATGAGTACGACCACCGCCGCACGCCGTATTTTATGGCGCAGGCGGCGTACCTCGTGGCACGGCTGCCCGACGACTCGCCCTACTTCGCGAGCCTGGGTGAACAGGCCGATCCACGTATCCCAAACCAGCAGGCCTCACCCCAAAGCGAGCGGGCCAGGCTGCTGGAATTGGCCGACCGGGAGCTGACTAAGTTTACCGGCGAGCTCAGCGATCTGACCGGGGTCCGTGACGCCTCGGTGTCTCTGCGGGCCCGGGTGCTGCTGGCTCGAGGCCGGACCGAGCAGGCATTGAAGCTGTTGGATGAATTGATCAGCGGAAACGACCGGGGGACCGCCTGGTTGACCGCACGCCTGGCGCGGGCCGCGGCGTTGCATCAGATGGGCAAGCCCGAAACCGCGATCGACGAGCTGAACCGGCTCCGAGCCGACCCGGCGGTGAGCGGGGATCTGCGCTATAGCCTGCTTGTCACGGATATGAGCCACCGGTTGATGTTAGCCCATGCCAGGCAGCTCCCGCCAAACAAGCGGGACGACGCGGTGGCGCAGAGCTACCAGACGTACCAGCAGCTCATGGCCGGGCCGTTGCCCGGCGAGCAGATCAAGGGCTTGCGCGAATTCATCTATCAGCGATGGGAAGCTTCCCTCGGTGATCCGGAACGGGCCGACACGTTGCCGCCACTGGTGAGGTTGGCGATCAGCCAGGTGCTGCGGCGTCAGGGCCAGCGGATCATCGAGCAGCTGGACGGCTTGGTGGAGCGGGGCCCGGACCTGGACCCGGATCTCGATGACACGGCTCTCCGCGAGCAGGCCGGCTCGATGCTTAAGAGAGCGATCGAACTCACCGGGACGCTGACCGGGCCCGACACCGAACCCGCGATCCGTTCCGAAGCGATGTTCAACCAGGCGATGGCGATGCACTGGACCGCCCCGAAAGACCCCGCCAACCGGATTAAGCTCACCGCGATCCTGACCGACCTGGCGGACCAGATGCCGGCCCAACCGGTGGCGGAGGACGCGATCTCGGTGTCGGTTCTCTTGCTCCGCGAGTTGCACCAGGTCCTGCCGACGCCCCTTGAGGTGGAAGAAGCTTACGGGCGTGCGGCCGGGGTGTTGTTCAACAAGTTCCCCGTCAGCGCCGCGGCGGACAGCGAACGGTTGTACTACGGCTACTCTGTCTTGCAGACAGCCGGCCGATACCGTGACGCGGTTCAGATGTTCTTTAGCGTTCCATTTGATCACGACGATTACTTCCAGGCCCAGCGGCAGGCGCTGATCAGCCTGGGCGAGCTATACAAGCAGTCCGAGCCCACCGCCCGGCCGCGCGTCCGGCGCGAGCTTAGCGCCGTGATGAAACGTGTCACCGCCGAGGCACAACAGGTACAGGACAGTCTGGTGAATCCCGACCGTGCCCGTTCGGCAAGGCGCGCCGCCGCCACCGCAGGATTGATCAGGGCCGAGTTGGCGCTCAGCGAAGGGGAGTTCGATGCGGTGCTGAAAGAGTTAGACGGCTTCGAACGGACCTATCCGGACGAAGACGATCTTGTTTCGCAGGCGTTGGAGTACCGGATCGTCGCCCTGACCGACGCCGGCCAACACGAGGTATTGGCGGTTGAAGCCAGGCAGATGCTCGAAGACTTCCCCGATCAGGCCGCATCTGTGATCGACAGCGTGTTAAGCCAGGCCGACCTGCGCATCGAACGGCTGCACGCCCAGGCGGCCACAGCCGACAACGTGACACGTAAGTCGTTGCTCGACGAGGCCAGCGGTCAGGCAAAGTCGGCCGCGGTGTTGTCGGGGCTCCTGCTGGACTGGGCGAGCACGCAATCACTTGATGCCGAGCAGTTGTTGCCCTTCGAAGTGATCCGCGCCAAGACGCTGCGGTTGTCCGGGCAGATCGACCCCGCTGTCGACATCCTTAGCCGGCTTATCCAGGACCACCCCCAGGATGCCCAGGTGATGCTTGAATACGCCCAGGCTCTTTACGACCGGGGCGACGAGGACTCGCTGATCGAGGCGGTGCGGTGGTACGACCGCCTGATCACGGGGTTGGGCCAGCCGTTTCCTAAAGAATGGTGGATCGCCTGGATGCGCCGCCTGCAGATCAACGACCGACTCAACGAGGGCACGGCTGAGATCCCCCTGCGCGTCCGCCAGCTCCGTATGACCGATCCCGACCTCGGCGGCCCGGTTACTCGGCAGGAGCTGCAGCGGCTGGAGTATAAGTATTCGAGGTAGGAGGGAGCCGGGGCTGGGGTTTAGGGTCTGGGGACTGGTCGGAATCAAGGC
>JAJDCV010000324.1 GCA_029260675.1 Phycisphaeraceae bacterium | reverse complement strand
CAAGAACCTCGAGGCCGCGATCGACACGGTCGCCCAGGCCCAGAACGTGGGCGTCGTGCTCTACAAGCAGCAGTCGCTTCGGCTGGGCAGCAACGCCCAGGGCCGGCCCCAGACCGCCAACATCAACATCGTCGCCTGGGCAAGCAACACCGTCGACATCACCGATCTGGTCGCCCAGGAGATGAACAACGCGTTCGACAACAGCCGATAACCGACGGGCCACCGGGCCCCTCGCTGTCCGCTAAAATGTAGAGTCTGCAATACCAGCCCCGGGCGGAAGCCCGGGGTTTCGTGTAAACGCTCATCGCACCGGCTACCCAGGACCCCGCATTGACCACCGCAACGATCACCCACAACACCGCGGAAATCGCGCAGCACGTCGGCGGGGAACTCGCCGGCTCCGGGGATATCTCGATCAACGGGATCAGCAACTTCAACGAAGCCCGACCGGGGCAGATGACACTCATCGGCACGCAGGCCTACGCCGACCGCTGGGCCACCTGCCAAGCCTCCGCGGCACTGATCAAGCGAGGCCTGGACTGCCCGCAGGCTAACGGCAAGTCCTTGATACAAGTCGAGGATGCCGACCTGGCGTTTTCCAAAGCCCTGTTGCTCTACGCGCCCCCGCCGGTACACACCGACCCGGGCATCCACCCGACCGCCCTTATCCACGAGTCCGCAACACTCGGGACGGGCGTCCGCATCGGGCCTCACTGCCTGATCGGGCCCGGCGTAACGATCGGCGTGAACTGCGTCCTGCACGACCGCGTCACCGTTATGGATCACACCACCCTCGGGGACGACTGCACCTTATGGTCCGGCGTGGTCATCCGTGACCGCTGCACAATCGGCGACCGCTGCATCATCCACCCCAACGCCGTCATCGGTGCCGACGGGTTCGGATACCGACCCGAAGTCACCGAGCAGGGCACACGGCTGACCAAGACCCCTCAGATCGGGACCGTCACCATCGGCGACGATGTCGAGATCGGCGTCAACGCCTGCATCGACCGCGCCAAGTGCAACGCAACCGTCATCGGTGACGGCTGCAAGATCGACAACCTCGTCCAGATCGGGCACAACTGCATACTCGGCAAGATGGTCATCATCTCCGGCTGCACCGGTGTCGGGGGTTCGACCACTATCGGGGACGGCACGATGATCGGGGGGCACGCCGCGATCACCGACCACGCCGTGATCGGGCCCGGTGTCCAACTCGCCGGGGGGGCCCAGGTCGCCGGCGACCTCGCCGCCGGGGGGACCTACGCCGGCTCACCCGCACGACCGATCCGAGAAACCCTCCGCGAAATCAGCGCCCTGAAACGCTTGCCCGGCCTTTTGAAACAACTACGTCGCCAGTAGAATGACCCGAGGTGGAACCGATGGATCAACACGCCTCATCGAAGACCCCGGCCACGACGCCGATTATGTGAATCCTTGCCCCGGCTTAGCCCGACCCCCGACCCCGGACCGTGTCACTCATGCAACCCCAGCAGACCATCTGCAAACCCGTCACACTCTCCGGCCCCGGGCTGTTCCACGGCAAACCGGCGACGCTGACCTTCAAGCCCGCCGCGCCTAACCACGGCATCCGTTTCGTCCGCACCGACCTCAACGGCATCGAAGTCCCCGCGCTGGTCACCCACGTCGTCCGTCGGCCAAGACGCACGGCGCTGCGCACCGGCGAGGCCGTCATCGAGACATGCGAGCACTGCCTCTCCGCCGTCGCCGGGATGCACATCGACAACCTCCGGATCGAGTTGGACGCCCCGGAAGTCCCCGCGCTCGACGGGTCGGCCATGCCCTTCTTCCAGGCGCTGACCGATGCCGGGATCGAACAAGCCGACCAGCCCCGGCAGTGCCTGGTGATCAAGCACCCCGTGGTCGTTCAGCAGGAAGACGCCATGGTCGCCGCCATGCCCTGCGACACCGCCGAAGACACCCAACTGCTGTATGAGCTGGACTACGGGCCGGACAACCCGCTTGGCCGACAGACCCACCAGTTCAGCTTCCTCAACGGCAACTTCGCGCACGAGATCGCGCCGGCCAGGACCTACATCCTCGAGCACGAAGCACGCGCCCTGCGCGAGGCCGGCCTGTGCACGCACCTTTGCGAAGACGACGTCCTGGTCATCGGTGACGACGGCCCGATGGGCAACAACCCCATGCGGTTCGACAACGAACCCGCCCGGCACAAGCTCCTTGACCTCATCGGCGACCTCTACCTGCTGGGCTGCCCGATCAAGGGTCGCATCATCGCGCACAAGTCCGGCCACGCGATGAACCACCAGCTCGTCCGCCAACTGATCAAGACCCACCAGAGCCAGACACGCACCGATCTTGGCGCACACAAAAGCGTCTTCGACATCCGCAAGATCCACCGCCTGCTCCCGCACCGCTACCCGATGCTCCTGGTCGACCGGGTCATCGAGATCGACGGCGACCGGCGCGCGGTCGGCATCAAAAACGTCTCAATCAACGAGCCGTTCTTCCAGGGACACTACCCAGGCACCCCCATCATGCCCGGCGTCCTGGTCGTTGAAGCCATGGCCCAGCTCTCCGGCGTCTTGATCGGGCAGAAACTCGAACACACCGGCAAGCTCGCCGTCCTCCTATCCCTGGACCGCGTCAAGCTCCGCAGGCCCGTCACCCCCGGCGACCAACTGATGATGGAAGCCACCAGCGTCAAGATGCGCGGCCGGATCGTCCACATGCGCTGCCGGGCTTACGTCGCCGAAGACCTCGCCGCCGAAGCCGAAGTCAAGTTCATGCTCGTCGATGACGATCAGGCGAAATAGGGGGATAGGGTCTAGGGTCTTGGGTATGGGGTCTAGCCGGAGTACTTTAGACTTGTCCCTGTACGAAACCCTCAGGCAACACCACCCTTGCGTGTGACTGTTCCGTGAACCACCCCGAAGCAATAACGCATCCACTTAACTCCAACCAGACCCAAGACCCCATACCCTAGACCCCACCGCCCAATGAACAACACCGTCCTCATCACCGGCGCCGCGGGGCTGATAGGATCGCACCTCTGCCAGGTCAAGCTCGCGCAGGGCTGCCGCGTCGTCGGCATCGACAACTTCAACGACTACTACAGCCCTAAACAGAAACGCGCCAACGTCGCTGACTTCGTGAATCACGAAGCGTTTACGCTCTGCGAGACCGACATCCGTGACACCGACGCGGTCAACGCGATCTTTGAAACCCACAAGCCTAAGGCCGTCGCCCACCTCGCGGCGATGGCCAACGTCCGCTACTCCATCGGACGCACGCCCCTGTACAGCGACGTCAACATCACCGGCTCGGTCAATCTCCTGGAAGCGGCACACAAAGCCGGCACCGGGGTCTTCGCCTTCGCCAGCACCAGCAGCATCTACGGCAAAACCCAGCAACTCCCCTTCATCGAGACCGACCCCTGCAACCTCCCGCTCTCCGCCTACCCCGCAAGCAAGAAAGCCGTCGAGCTGTTGGGCTACACCTACCACAACCTCCACGGGATGAACTTTACCGCGCTTCGCTTCTTCAGCGTCTACGGCCCCCGCGCCAGGCCCGACATGATGCCCTTCATGGTCACCGACCGGATCGCACGCGGCGACACCATCACGCTCTTCGACGCCGGCGACATGAAACGCGACTGGACCTACGTCGATGACATCGTCTCGGGCGTCTCCGCAGCGATGGACACGCCGTTGGGCTACGAGATCATCAACCTCGGCCGCGGCGAGCCCGTCCTGATGAAAGACTTCGTAACCATCGTCGAAGAACTCGTTGGCAAGAAGGCCGTGCTGGACACCCCCCCCGCGCCCGCCAGCGAGCCGAAGATCACCTTCGCCAACGTCGACAAGGCCCGCAAGCTGCTTGGCTATGCGCCCCAAACCGCCATCGCCGACGGCCTGGAAAAACTCTGGGCGTGGTATCAACAGCAGTACATGGGTTGATTCGCAGTGATCCGCGGATATTCATCCGCGGCTATCAACAGCGTGTCTCATATATCAGCAGCAGACACTGCGACCATACGATCTTCGCGATCTTTCCTAGCCGCGGATGCATATCCGCGGACGTGTAAGTCATGGGTCGCTCTCCCGCCACGATGCACCGCGATGGCCTGGGAGATATCGGTTCATCAAGTGATCAAAGTGCTTGCGGTCATTTACACGCTTTCGGCTGCCGCCGCGGCTGAACCACGGCCCCGGCCTGTCCAGTGTGCTGCTTAGCGCAGCGCCGAGTTTCCGCTTGAGTGTGCGTGAGACTTCGGCCCATTCGAAGAACCCGCCCCAGCTTACCAGGATATGTATGTGTGTCGTAGTTGCATTGATCTGGTGTAGTCGCCAGCCGTTGGCGTTGCTGGTTTCACGTACAGCATCAACCAAAACTCGCTGTGCCGCGGCGTCGAACGTGATGGGCGGGTGCTTGGCGTTACGATTGTATTGCTCGGCACGTTCTTTATCTGGTGGCAGGACGCCTCCGCCTTTTGTGACGTAGCCTTGAGGCTTGTCGGCGTTCCACGAGCGGTAGGCGTGGAAAGTGAAGAGGTAGACCGCCATGTCTCGTATTGTAAACGATAGCGTCCGCGGATATACATCCGCGGACGCTATCATAGGCGTAGGGCATAAGTGGGCAGACAAAGTTTACCGCACGACTTTCGCGGTCTTTTCTAGCCGCGGATGTATATCCGCGGACGACCGCAGTCTACGGCCCGACAGGTGCCTGCGGCGGTGGCGCCGGCACTGCCGCAGGTATCTGGTAGTTCCGCTGACGTTCGATCAATTCTTCGAGCGTCTTGCCGGTCTGATCCTTTATGGTTTCTTCGGCTTCCCATACAGGCATCGCCTGAACGTGGCCATCCGCGAAACCGACCGCGAGCTTTTCTGGATTCGACGCGTCCTGGGGCAGCTCAAAAAGGCATATTGTTTCCGAGGGGGTTTTCACTTCGGACAACCTGGGCATGGGGATCAGGATGTACGAAGCGTTATGGCGCAACCATTGTGCCTGCTCTGCTTCGGACAAGGTGTTGAACGTCGGAGGCAGGCGCTTGCCCGATGCCTTTGATAGATAAATACTCGGGTCCTCGAAATAACCCATTTCAAGCAGCGTCACAATGTCTTCCGGGAAGGTGTCATCCCCGTCAACCGAATAGGCAAACATTGAGACCAGTATCTGACGCGCATTGGACATGCTATGAACCTGCCTGGCGCTCCGCCGTGCCGCGCCCAGCGCGGGGAGCATCACGCCGATCGCCATCGGGCCCGAGAGGGTCATCGTATTCGTCCCGCCCTGGGGCCCGAGCATCATCGCGCCGGGGAACGGGGAGATCGACCGGGAGTAGTAGCCCGTGTCGTCGCTCCAGGCGACCTGCCCGGCGGGTTGGATGTAAGGCTCGATCCGTGCGAACGGCGGCAGCAGCATCGGCATCGAGTCCGAGCCGAACATCGCCAGCATCCCCGAGCCGATCTGCGTCAACATCACCAGGTTCTGGTACGAGTCCTCGCCGGTCTCCGGCAGGTTGGCGAACACGATCGCGCTGGCATCGCCGCCGGCCAACCGGGCACGCACCGCCTGGTACTTCTCGTTGGTCAGGATCGAACCCTTGCCCGCCCGCGCCCGGTCGCCCGCGGTCAACACGGTCTGGGGGTACAGCCCGACATAAAGTTTCCCGTCATGCACCGACCAGGTCGGCGCGACAAACGGGATGCCCAGGCTGTGCATCGTCATCCCCTGATCGGTCGTGGTGTGGAAACGGATGTGCATGTCCCCGCCCCCGGCCTGCCCCATCAGCGCGTTGGCGATCGCCTGAAGCGCGATGAGCGCCCGCTCGGCTTTCTCGGCATCGTTCAGGGGGTTGACCACGCAGAACCCCAGCATCCCGCTGCCGGTCGCGCCCGGGTCGGTGTAGACAAGCCAGGCCGAACCCAACGCACGGATCAGGTCCGCTTCTAGATCCACGCCGGTCATCTGGTTGGCCTGCGCCAGTGCTTCTTCGAGCTTTGGGGACGCTGTCGGGTCGATCGCCGCGACCGCTTCCCGGACCGCGTCCAGCAGGGCGCCTAAATCAAACCGGGTCGCCAGCATCCAGGTCGCCTCGGCGGGCACAGCCTCGAGTTCCTCATCCGTGATCGGCTTACCATCGAGCATCGCCAACACACCCGTGCGCGGGGCGGGGGCGTCGATAAACAAATCGCTACGCCAGTCCTTGCCATCGAATCCTGCACTCCACGCCGCCGAGTTCAACCCCACCAGCCCAAGCGCCTCGCGGATCTTCGGCCACATCTCCATTTCATTGGGGCTGCCGTCCCTCTGGATCCCCTCATCGATCAGCGAAACCAGCCCCTGCCCGTCGGCATAAACCACCAGCACGCCTTCGGGATTGACCCGCGCCAGTGTCTGCTTGAAGTCCGGGTTGTCCGCCAGTGTCGCGCCGGCCCCCTGACCTTCCTCAACGGGACCGGGGGTGCCGATGGTCAGCGACACCAGCCCGTCGGCCTGACCAACGTGCAATGG
>JAJDCV010000323.1 GCA_029260675.1 Phycisphaeraceae bacterium | reverse complement strand
CTCGGCGCGGACGGCGTCCAGGTCGTACTGAATGTCCAGTATCCCGTCGTCCGGCCCACAGTCCGGGCAGGTCATCCAAGGCCCGTCGGGCCCGAACCGCCGGCCGCAGGCCACGCAAACCAGCCCTGTTAGAGTCGTCGTCATCCTGAGAGTCCCAAAACTAACATTGTACCGCACCGGCCTACATCCACCTACCCCCAAATCAGCGCACAAAGAAAATGGTTGGTCAAATCGGGGGTGTCGATTACGCTAGGGGGCTACGACCGAAACTACCCGATTCCTGATAGACCTATAAAAAGCACCCTATGGTTGACCTTTACTGCACACCGTTTGTTGACCTGATCGACCGCATGCGTCTGGAATACCAGACCCGATCGAGCATGTTCGACCTTCCCGCCAAGAAATGGTTCAAGCCGTCCCCGGAATCTGCGGACGGCCCGGACCTGTCGGTGACGTTCCACGGCAGGCCGGCGGGCAACCCGGTCGGGCCGGCGGCGGGTCCGCAGACGCAGATGGCCCAGAACCTGGTGCTCGCCTACCTGGCGGGGTCCAGGATCTTCGAGCTCAAGACCGTGCAGATCAACGACCGGCTTGAGATCCCCCGGCCCTGCATCGACGCGACCAACGTCGGGTACAACGTCGAGTGGTCTCAGGAGTTGCTCCTGAAGGAATCGCTGGATCAGTATGTCCAGGGCTCGATGCTTCTGCACATGCTGCGGAACAGCCCCGAGACCTTCGGCCACCCGTTCGGTGATACACCCATGGACGGTCCGGCCGGGCAATTTCTGTTCGATATGTCTGTCGGGTACGACCTCAAGGGCATCCAGTCCGATCCGATCCAGCGGTTCCTAAGCGGGATGCTCGACGCGACAAAAGACATCAATGCGCTGCGGGGCCAACTCCCCGATCGGCTTAAGCACCTGCGCGATCTTGACTACCCCACCCGCCTGAGCAACAGCATCACGCTGTCGACGTTCCACGGCTGCCCGGCGGACGAGATCGAGCGCATCTGCGCGTTCCTGCTCACCGAGATCGGCGTGGATGTGATCGTCAAGATGAACCCGCCGATGCTCGGCAGCGAGAAGTTGGAGTACTTGCTGCATGACGTGATGGGCTACCACGAAGTGAAAGTCAGCCCCGAGGCTTATACCAGCGGGGTGCTGTTTGATGATGCGGTTGGGATCTGCAACCGGCTGTCGTCTGTGGCGATAGCTAACGGGCGGTCTTTCGGGGCGAAATTCTCGAACACGCTGGAGGTGGTGAATCACAAGGACTTCTTCACGCCGGACAACAAGGTGATGTACCTCTCCGGGACGCCGCTGCACCCGATCACACTGACGCTGGCGGATGAGTTCCGCCGGGCGATGGGGCACGAAATGCCGATCACGTTCTCGGCGGGGGTGGATCGTAAGAACTTCCCGAACATGGTCGCCTGTGGGTTCACGCCGATCACGACCTGCACGGACTTGTTAAAGCCGGGCGGCTACGGACGCCTGCCGGGATATCTGGGCGACCTGATTGCGTCGATGACCAAAATCGGTGCCAAGACGATCGGCGAGTACATCCTCAAAGCACGAGGACACGGCGAAGAAGCCGACGGCGACCCGGTGCTAGCGGGATTCCTGAATACGTCGGACATTGTCAAGGAGACCCAGCCCGACCCGCGCTACGCCCAGGCGAAGAACCAGATGGTGCCTAAGCGGATCAACTCGCACCTGGTGGTGTTCGATTGCGTGACCTGCAACAAGTGCATCCCGGTCTGCCCCAACGACGCGAACTTCCTGTACGAAACGCCGAAGGTCGATCTGACCTACCGGGATGTGAGTGTGTCGCCGGACGGGTCTGTCACCGAGGTCGGCGGCGAGAAGGTATTCAAGGTCGAGCGGACCGAGCAGATCGCCAACTTCGCGGACTACTGCAACCAGTGCGGCAACTGCGACACGTTCTGTCCGGAATACGACGGGCCGTACATCAAGAAGCCAAGCTTCTTCGGCAGCCGTCGGTCATTCGATGAGGGCGCCCCACACGACGGATATTTCCTGGAGGCTGAGGGATCATCGCGTTCCTTGCTGGGGCGGATCGAGGGGTTGGCATGCCGGCTGGATCGGCTGGACGAATCAAGTAATGCTTACCGATACAACGACGGTACGGTCACGCTTTTGATCAACGATGGACACCCCTCGGGGGTTGACCCCGCCACGTCCACACCGGACAGCCAGCACATGGTCGACCTTGGACGATTCCATACGATGTGGGTGCTGCTTGGAAGCATCACCAACCCGTCACGGGTCCATCAAGTCAATGCCCCGCTGAGGGGGTCGGCGGGAGGCTAGAAGCGCTCGGCCCGGCTTATGAGAACTCATTAATCCGGGCTCTTGAGCGTATGCGGGGTATTCATACCGTACAGAGAGTACGTAACCCCATTGATTCACAACAATTTAGCTTCCAGAGATAGACGGCCTGAAGTTTCTGAGGATTTATCTTGCTATACCAGGCGTGGCGAATTAAGCTGAACCTCACATATCAGAGATCGCGACCCTAAAGGGGAACGGATTTCTGAGGGGACAAAGACCGAGCGCCACGACACGGGCTCGGTAAACCTGTTACCGGCCATTCGGTAACTTAGGTAAGGAGAGGGAGAAAGAAAGACCCATAATAAACCTAAATTTATGCGTGAAGGCATTGCATTTCACAGCAAATCGGCTATCCTTGTTCTGTCGAAGGGAACATAGGTAGCTGTTGTTTTAGCCACCGCTTAATAGCGCACAAATGGAGAGGAGAAGTGTGGACTTAAAGTCTACGTTTCTCTTTTTTTGTGCGCCACCAATGCGGTTTCACCACAACAGCCTTTTCTTACTCAGGAGAGATGAGGATGTTGTACCGAAGTATTCTGGGATGGGTGGTTGCCGGGGCCTTGATCCTTACCGGTCACAACGCTCAAGCCGGTGTGAATTACGGTGATTTCGCGCTCGACGGGGGGACGATCCTGGACGTGACCGAATCGTCCGCGACGGACCCGACCCCCCTGTTCGGCGCCCCTTTTGCTATCAGTGACTCGTTAACGTTCTCGACCGGGCCGTTCGCCGCGGCGCAGGCCGGCGTCGGTTCGGACATCACGGCAGCTCAACTTTCGATTGTTATCCAGGCCGACCCGGGCCTGTTCATAGAATCGATTAGCCTTGACGAAATCGGCGACTTCTTAATGCTAGGAAGTACCGCCGAGGTCACCGCGGGAGGGACTTTGGTGGCTACGATTCTTAACCCCCTTATCGGAGGTTTTGTCAGCAACCCGATCGTAATAGATCCGGTGATGCCGCTGACAGGGACAGGCTCGGGAATCTGGTCTGGGACCAGCACGGTCGTGCTGACCCAGCTTAGTGCGACGCGGGTTCGGGTCGATCTGGATAACGCCCTGATCGCCTCGGCCAATGACCCGACGGATGCGGCGTTCATCGATAAGAAGGCACTGACCATCAACATCACGTTTAGTGAAGTCCCCGAACCAACTACTCTGGCCGTGATGGGGTTGGGTCTACTGACGATCGTGCGTCGACGCTGATCCTCACCTGGATCATCCGCCGGGTATGAATCGAACGGTTATTGCCTAAATCAACGAACCTCGCCGCAGCCCGGCGGGGTTTTCTTTTATGTCCAGCGGGTGCAAGATAGGTGGTGTCGAGGGATGTGGCTTGGACCCGAATCGTATGAGGCGGCCTGCACGATACCCATCACGCCGTTAAACTGCGCGTAGCCGGGACAACAACCGGGAACGATACCCCTGTGACACAAGCCAGACCCACGGATATGGACAGACCCGACCAGACCACACATAACCCCAGAACAACCGCGCCGGATGCCGATTCTGTCTGGACCGCCCAGGATGCCCAAACGCTCTACGGGCTGGACCGCTGGGGGCGGGGTTACTTCTCGGTGAATGACGCGGGGCACCTGAGCGTCCACCCGACCCACGACCCGGCGGTGGGCATCGACCTGAAAGACCTGGTCGAGCAGTTGCGTCAACGCGATATCCAGCCGCCGCTGCTGATCCGCTTCACCGACATCCTGCGTCACCGTCTGTCTGAACTGGCCCAGTCGTTCGAGAACGCGATCAAGGAGATGGAGTTCAAGGGCGGATACCGGTGCGTGTACCCGATCAAGGTCAACCAACAGCGTCACGTGGTCGAGGAGATCCTGGCGTTTGGGCGTGAGCACGGGTTTGGGCTGGAGGCGGGGAGCAAGCCGGAGCTGCTGGCGGTGATGGCGATGGTCGAGGACGAGACCACGCCGATCATCTGCAACGGGTTCAAGGACGAGCAGTTCATCGAGGCGGTGATCCTGGCGACCAAGCTGGGTAAGAATATCATCCCGGTGGTCGAGAAGTCCAGCGAATTGAAGCTGATCGTGCGCTACGCCAAGGAGCACGGCGTCAGGCCACAGATCGGGGTGCGCGTGAAGCTGGCGACCAAGGGCTCGGGCCGGTGGGAGCAGTCCGGCGGCGTGCACTCAAAATTCGGGCTGTTCGTCGGCGAGGTTCTTGACGCGGTTTCGTACCTCAAAGACCAGGACATGCTGGATTGTCTGAACCTGCTTCACTTCCACCTGGGCAGCCAGATCACGACGATCGCGCCGATCAAGCGGGCGATCATCGAGATGGTGCGGATCTATTCCGAACTTCACAAAGCCGGGGCCGGGCTGAAATACATCGATGTCGGCGGCGGCCTGGGGGTGGACTACGACGGCAGCAAGACCGATGTCAGTTCGAGCATCAACTACTCATTGCAGGAATACGCCAACGACGTGGTCTACCACATCCAGGAGCTCTGCGACGAGACCGATGTCCCCCACCCGACGATCATCAGCGAGTCCGGCCGGGCCATGGTCGCCTACCACAGCGTGCTGATCTTCAACGTCCTGGGCTCCAGCGGGTTCGATGGATTCGACCCGCCCAA
>JAJDCV010000322.1 GCA_029260675.1 Phycisphaeraceae bacterium | reverse complement strand
GGTTGATGTGCGCCCAGCGTGTCTGGACCATCCCGAGCCTGGGGTCGGTGAAGTAATGGACCGTACGTTTGAGGAACGCCGGCGGGGGGATGAAGTCGGCATCGAAAATGGCAATCAGTTCCCCGGTCGCGCTCTGCGTCGCGTCCTGCAGCGCCCCGGCCTTGAATCCGGTCCGGTCTTCGCGGTGCAGGTACTGGATGTCGATCCCCCGCTTGGTCCAATACGCGACCCGTTCGCGGGCAAGTCTGGCAGAATCGTCGGTCGAATCGTCAACGACCTGGACCTGCAAGCGGTCCGCCGGGTAATCGATCGCACAGGCCGCGTCGATGATCCGGTACACGACCGCGCCTTCATTGAACATCGGCAACTGCACGGTCACACGCGGTAGCTGATCGTAGCGATGCCCCGGCCGGGGCCGGACCTGGCGGTGACGCCCGTAGAGGTACACCAGCCAGTACCGGTGAAGCCCGTAGACCCCGATCACCGCCATCAGCATGAGGTACACCCCCGTGACCGGCCAACGGATTACCTGCGGGTCGATCCAGTCCGGCATACTGAGCATTGAAAACAAATGGGTCATCGGAGCTAATCTTCTTTGATGGTTACCGGACCTGACCGTGAAATCGGCCCTTTGATCCACCCCTGTCGCTGCGGTTTCCTCGGCCTCATCCTATCCCCAACAGTATGGCTTGGCCACGTCCCCCGCCCCGTAGACCCCTGATTCCTCTACCTCAAGCCGATCGACCCACTCGTCCGATAAACCTTCCGTCGGCTTGCGCTTAAGTCGGGAGGGATAACCGACCCGATAACGGCAGTACGGCGGACGGCGATAGGCAGCCCGGTACAAAGGTGGGTCATGACGTTTCGAAGCATACTAACGCTAACCACCTTGGCCCTGTTTTTATTCGCAAGCCCGGGATGCAGCCAGTATTACAATGGGGGTTACGGCCTGAAAAGCCAGGACCGTGAAGCGGTCCTCGCCTACGAGCAGGCAAAGCAGGACCGGGCAGACAACGCAAAGGCCGCCGATCTGGCCGCCAAACGGTCCGGTCCGGTCGATTTCCAGGCCGGCGGGCAGACCATTGAAACCGGGCCCGTCCCCCGCCCAGGCTTTCCTAACCAGGCCGTTCGACCCGATTACACGCAAAATGTCGCCAAACGCTCCATCGGATCCATGGGGCTCTACGGCCAGGTCCGCACCGCCACGCACACCCGGACCAGCCCGCTGGACGGCATCCACAACCTCCGTCAGGTCACCTTCACCTCCGAGGGTGCCGATTTCGACCCCGATATCGACCCCTCCGGCACCGTCCTGGTCTACGCCTCCACACGCCACCGCGAAACCTCAGACCTCTATATCAAGGCTGTCAACGGCGAAGCGCTGCGGCAACTCACCGATGACCCGGCCAACGAGGTCATGCCCACCTTCAGCCCCGACGGCTCAAGGGTGGCCTTCGCCTCGGACCGCTCGGGCAACTGGGATATCTACGTCATGGAGACCGCCGGCGGCCAGCCCGTCCAGGTCACCCGTGACGCCACCGACGACTTCTACCCAAACTTCTCACGCGACGGCCAAAAACTCATCTACAGCACCTTCGGCACCCAGTCCGGGCAGTGGGAGATGGTTATCGTCGACCTGAACAACCCCGCCACCAAGCGGTATATCGGCCACGGGCTGTTCCCCGACTGGTCCCCGACGCAGGACAAGATCGTGTTTCAAAGGGCCCGCCAGCGCGGCACACGCTGGTTCAGCATCTGGACCCTGGACCTGATCAACGGCGAGCCGATGAACCCCACCGAGATCGCCGCCAGCTCCAACGCCGCCGCCATCACCCCCGACTGGAGCCCCGACGGCAAGCAGGTCGTCTTCTGCACCGTCATCGACCCGGACGCGGAAGACTCCCTTGGACCGCACCAAGCGGATATCTGGCTGGTCAACACCGACGGGACCAACCGCGTCCGCCTGACGATGGGCCGGTTCGCCAACATCCTGCCCAACTGGGCGGGCAACGGCACGATCTTCTTTACCTCCGACCGATCCGGCGAGGATATGGAAAACATCTGGTCGATCACCCCCGACAGGGCACAGAGGCTCGCCACCCGACCGATTGAGCCCTTCCTGGCACAGGGAACTAAACAGGCGCCAACCCCCGAGAGTGAAGGAACCGAGGCCATGGTGCCGACCGAATAAAGACCGATATCCGTCGCCGCCCACCGGACTTCCCCGGCAGGGCGCTTGGCGGCAGGACCCACGCCGGCAGCGGAGGCTGACCGGGAAACTTCTGGCAGGACGCCATGAAAAGTGAACAGGCCATGTGGATGGTATTGGCGCTGGTCGTTTTGACGGCCGGTTGTCACTACCGAGGCGCCAGGCACAAGCCCGAACGCCTGTCGGCCCCTTATGGGGATCGCCAGGTCTGGGCCGTCGTCCCCCTGCGCAACGAGTCCGGCAGCCTCCACGCCGACGGGCTCAAAGCCGCAGACCAGCTCGCCCAACGGCTCGAAACCGTGATGGGGCTGGACACCCTCCCGGTCAACCGCGTCCTCGCAGCGATGCAGTCCCTGGAGCTTACCGCCGTCAACGACGCCAAGGACGTCGCCACGCTGCGCACCGTGCTCGGCGCTGACGCCGTAATCGTCGGGACAATCACCGCGTATGACCCCTACGACCCACCGAAACTGGGGATCGCCATCGAGCTGTACTTCGACCCCAGGCGCCCCAGCGCCCACGCGACCGACCTGCGTAAGCTCGTCCGGGCCGGGACCGATGAGGTCACCCCGCCGGAGTCGAACCGTTCAAACACCCCGGTCAGCGTCGTATCCGGTTTCTACGACGCGGCCGACCCGGCGGTGCATCTGAAGCTTGTGAAGTACGCCTCATCGCGCAGCGGTCAGGACGAAGACGACCCCGCCCAGGGATGGCGCCTCTATCAGATCGACATGGACCTGTACACCGAGTTTGTGACTTACTTGGTGAGCAAACAGTTGCTGCGCGTCGAAATGGACCGACTCGCACCCCCGATGCTCGCCGCAGAACCCGCGTCGTAACGGGTCGGCACGCCGCCGATCCGCTTGCGGGATCGAGGACGTGCCAATGACCGAACCCATCGAAGACATCCAGCCCGGGCCGACGCTGCACGAGCAGAAGACCCAGGACGGCACCCGCGAATTGGTGCTGGTCAAACGGGGCCAGCGCTACGTCTTCCGCTGCGCACCGGGCCAGGAGCCCAAGCTCCTGGACCAGCTCATCGAGATGGCACGTGACAGCGAATCGGGCATCGAGTGGTTCGATGCCGCCATGCTCTCCCACCAGCTGGGTGTGAGGATGGTCGACCAGCTCCAGCAGGTGAAACAACAACCGGGGACGTAACCCGCCAGCACACGCCCGGGCACCCGCCCGATGGACCGATCAACAATTTCGTGCGGCCGATCGGCCGCGCCGGCCGATGACAGAAGAGGAATACAGCCATGGCAGCCAAAAACCAAACGCTCGAACAATTCGTCAACTACCTGCGGTACGAGAGGCACTTCAGCCCCTACACCGCACGCTGCTACGGGGCCGACCTGCGCCAGTACGCGGAGTTCCTCAACGGCGACGCACCGGGCCAGCAGCCCAACGCGGACACCGACCAGACGCCGCCCGACCACGACCAGGAGTCCGGCAACGGCCTCACCCGCCTGGACAACCGCCTCCAGGGCGCTGACGCCATGGTCATCCGCGGCTTCCTCACCCACCTGGACGGCTTTGGCTATTCCCCTGCCACCACCGCACGCAAGATCGCCACCCTCCGCAGCTTCTACAAGTGGATGCTCAAACGTGGCACCTGCCAGACCAACCCCATGCTGCTGATCCGCACGCCCAAGCAGACCAAACGCCTGCCCAAGGCCATCACCGTCGAGCAGGTCGAAAAGCTGCTGTCTGCACCGGACAACCGCGACACCCTCGGCGCCCGTGACCGCGCGATCCTCGAAACCCTCTACTCCACCGGCGTCCGCGTCAGCGAACTGGTCGACCTCAACCGCAACGACCTGGACCAGATCGGCCAGACCGTCAACATCCGCGGCAAGGGCAAGAAAGAGCGGATCGTCCCCCTGGGCTCCCACGCCATCGCCGCCATCCGCCACTACATCACGCTCCTGGAGCCCGACCAGCGTTTCACCGCGCTGCGTCAGCAGTCGATGTCCGACCCGGCGGTCCCGCTTTTCGTCAACAAGAACGGCGGCCGGCTCTCCACCCGCTCCGTCCGCCGCAAGCTCGATAAGTACCTGCGGACCTGCGACCTGGACTCGACCATCAGCCCCCACACACTCCGCCACAGCTTCGCCACCCACCTCCTGGACAACGGCGCAGACCTCCGCAGCGTCCAGGAACTCCTGGGACACCAGTCCCTGTCCACCACGCAGATCTACACCCACCTCTCGTCCATGCGGCTACGCACCGCCTACGACGAGGCCCATCCCCGCGCGGTCTGACTCCATGGGCTCTGATCCTCAATAACCCACAACACCCACACAGCCCCCTTTTGTGGGTGTTGTTCTTTATAATGCCCAGAGCCCGCGATTTAGCTACTCATCGCGCCACTTCCTATACCATTTAATCCGGCCGCCTCCAGACCCCCGACCCCAGACCCCAGACCCCAGACCCTAGACCCCAGACCCTAGACCCTAGACCCTAGACCCCAGACCCCATGCCCACCCCGCAACGACCCTCACACGTGGCACTGCCCCGGACCGGCATCCGATCGGTCCCGGCCCACCTGGTCCTCGTCGGCGCTTCCGCGGTGATGATCGGGTTTTCGTTCGCGCCCTGGGGGCAGGCCTGGCTGGCCTACCTTGCGCTGTGGCCCGCGGGGCTCCTGGCGGCACGGGCCCACTCCACGACGAGATTGGCCTGGACTTCTTTCGCGGTCTTCTGGGCGTGCTGGCTGGTGATGTTGTCCTGGGTCATGCCGGTCACCCAAGGCGGCTACGTTACGCTCTCGGCGCTGATGGCCGCGTACTGGGCGCTGGCGTTGGCGGCCACCCACCTCTTGCACAAGCGATACCGCGCCGCCATGGTCGTGCTCCTGCCCATAGCCTGGGTCACCTGCGAATACCTCCGCGGACGATTCCTCGCCGGCGGATTTAGCTGGTTCATGATCGGACACACACAGGCCCCCTTCACCCCCGATCAAGCCGCCGGGCGCATCATCCAGACCGCCGACCTGTTTGGTGAATTGGGTGTCAGCCTCGTTGTCGTGATGACCAGCGGCCTGCTGGTCGACCTGATGATCCACCCGCTGATGCGACCGATCGGGCAGAACAAGCACCGCCTGCACCGCACGATCCGTGGGGCCCTGATCCTCTGGCTGGGGGTCCTGGCCGCGTCATGGCTCTACGGCGGATACCGCATCAACCAGTGGGAACAGGCCACGCAACCCGGCCCTCGCATCGCCGTCATCCAGACCAACGTCCCCCAGGACAACAAGGTCCACCGCACACCCGACCAGGACGCCCAGGACTGGCACCGCATGGTCGAGTTGACGCACATGGCTGCCGACGCCGCACCCAAACCCGACCTGATTGTCTGGCCCGAAACCATGGTCCCCCGCGCAATCAACACCGAAGCGCTCGCGTTCTACCGCGAGGTCGACAGCTACTACAAAGGCAGCGAGATCTACCACGAACTGATCCGCAAAACCGCCCAGTCCGCGGGGACCCACCTCATCGTCGGCGCCCCCACACACGAGGCCTTTGTCCAGGAAACATTCTCCGACGGCTCGGTCGGGCCCGTCCCCAAACCCCGGTACAACTCCGCGTTCCTCTACTACGCCGACGGCGAGCAGTCGCCGCTGCGCTACGACAAGATGCACCGCGTCCCCTTTGGGGAATTCATCCCCTGGGTCAGCGCGGCCCCCCCGATCAAGGCGCTGTTCCTCAAGTGGTTCACCCCTTACACCCGCGACTACTCCTTGGCGGCAGGCACCTCGTTGACGGTGTTCGACATCCCCGTACAGCCCCGGCAAGACCCACCCGGACCAACCATCGTCCGGGTCGCGACCCCGATCTGCTACGAAGACGCCGTCGGCCGAGTCGTACGCAAGCTGGTCTATCAACCCGACGGCACCAAACGCGCCGACATGCTCGTTAACCTCACCAACAGTGCCTGGTACCCCGGCCGCCGACAGCAGACCCAGCAGCTCCAGATCGCCACGATCCGCTGCATCGAGAACCGCGTCCCGATGGCTCGCAGCGTCAACGGCGGGATCAGCGGGTTCGTCGATTCGGTCGGCCGGGTCGGGCCCCTCGTAGAAGTGGGGGGGCACAGCCAGTGGGTCGACGGCCTGATGACCGCCGAACCCCGGCTGGATACACGGCTAACCCTCTATGGCTACCTCGGCGACACCCCGGCCGCCTTGATGGCGGCCCTCACCGCACTGCTGCTTCTCTGGGGTAAGATATCCCCCCGGAAGGTCTGCGATTAACCCCGCCCCCCGGCGGAGGCTGCTTCAGCAGCCGGTCAAACACGCCCGCACACGCATCAAGTACGACCGTACCAAGGAGCGACGACGTGAACCGATGGACCCACCGATCACTTTACCTCGGCATGGCGGCCCCGCTATGGGCGATGGCCCTGTGCCTGCTGGCTTGCACCCCGTCATTGAACGCCGCCGGCTCGGATGAATCAGACGCACCCCCGACCCTGCGGGACCTGCGCGAAGACGCGATCCGCGTTTTACAGATCGCAGCCCGCGACCAGGACCCGTTCCTCCGCGCCAACGCCATCGAAGCGATGCAGAGCGTCCCCGACCGGGCGCTGCCGATGGCACAGATCGGCCTGGAAGACGAGCACCCCGTGGTCCGGTTTACCTCACTGGTCACCATCGGCAAGATGCGGCTGCGCGAACTGGGCCCCGCCTCCCTGCGCGCGGTTCACGACCCGGACCCTTCCGTACGCGCCGCAGCCATGTACGCCGCTCGCCGTTGCGGCCAGGAGGTCGACATCAGCGAGATGGCTCAGATGCTCGCCTCACCCAACCCGTCCATCCGCAGCAACGTCGTGATGCTCCTGGGCCTGATGGGCGAGCCCAGCGCCCTGCCGATGATCGACGCCCAGGCCAAGATCCCCATGCCCAACCAGCGGGTCGACAAACTCCGCCGATCCTTAGTCCGTGTCCAGGTCGCCGAAGCCCAGGTCTTGCTCGGTGACCCAGACGCGATCAGCCCCCTTCGCGCCGCGGCGTTTTCAGAGTTCGATGAGGTCCGTGTCCTGGCGGTCACCATGCTCGGCCGGCTGCGCGACGCCTCGGCCGAGACCGCGCTGATGGCGATCATCGAACGCAAAGACCAGCCGATCGAGCTGAAGCTCGCCGCCGGCGAAGCCGTCTCACACATCGGCGGCCGCGCCGCGATCAAGGATCTCTTGCAGCAATCAAACGTCGTCATACAGTCCTGTGGTTCCGATAACCCCGTCCTCCGCGCACAAGCCGTGATCACAGCCGGGGCGATGGAGTCCGCTCGGGCACGGATCTACCGCGAGCTTCTGCCCTCGGACCCGCCTTATATCTGGCGTCTTTTTGAGGATACCTCCCTGGTCGCCACCATGACTCAGCTCATGCAGGACCCCCATCTGCAGGTCCGCATGTCCGCCGCCGCCGCCGTGCTCAGGGCCCAGACCAACTGAATCATGCCCTCCCAGCCCCTGGCCCGCCAGCCGGCCCCTCGCGGTTGACAAGCCCCTATCTACAAGTAGATAATGGCCCTCCGTGTGGGGCGTCTTGCCGTCCCACCCCCGTGGTAATCGAGTTGTTCCTTATTCTCGCTTTGAGAGGATGTTCCATTGAGTCCCCTGACCAAAGCCTTCGTTGTGTTGGTGACCGTTTTGTCCGTCCTGCTGGTCGCCTTGGTCGTGCCCTACGTGGCCCAGACCGAGGACTACGCCAGCCAGATCCGTGACCTGGAAGCGAAAGCCAACGCGGCCGAGCAGAGCGCACGTGTCGCCGAGCTGGAGAAGTCCGCCATCCTGCAAGGCGAATCCGAGAAGTCCAAGCTCCTGAATAATCGTGTCAGCACCTTGACCACGGAGATGAACCAGCTCCGCGAAGATGCCGCCGAGGCCAGCAAGAACGTCCTCCTGGGTGAACGCAAGCTCGCCCAGCTCGAGGCCGAGTTGTCACGCCTCTCCGCCGCCGCCGTCCAGGACGCCGACCTGCTCACGATCACCACCACCGACCTGAAAGAAACCCGACAGTCGTTGGTCGATGCGCAGACCAAGCTCGTGCAACTCGGCGACCGCAACAACGAGCTGGAAAGCCAACGCGACAGCCTCAACCGCCAGGTCAACCGCATCGGCGAGCAGATGGTCAGCCTCGAACAGGGCAACGTCTCCCTGCGTGGCCTGCTGGCACGCGTCCCCGAGCAGTACCGTCAGGACGTCAGCACCGGGCAGGGTGAGGCTTCCCATTTTGAAGCCAGCAACCCGATCGCCGGGACCATCACCGATGTACAGGTCTCCGCGGGCACCCAGCTCGTCCAGGTCGACGTCGGCACCAAGGACGGCGTCGAAGAGAACATGAAGTTCCTGGTCCACCGCAATGAGCAGTACGTCGGCACCTTGGTCGTCGTCCGCGTCGAGTCGGCTATCGCCGCCGGACGCATGGTTCTCTCGCGTGGCTCGGTCCAGGCCGGCGACCAGATCTACACCGGACCCTATTGATCCCCGACCAGCCCGACAGGCGGCACCCGACTCCCGCCATCAGCTCGATGTCAACGACCCCGCCACGGAGTATTCAGTTATGGCAGATACCAGCACCGGCTCCAGCGAGAGTATCTACACCGTCCTGGTGTTCGTCTCGCTCCTGGCGTTACTCGCAGCCGTCCTCTACGTCTACCTCCGCGGCAGCGAGGTCTTCGGCGGGTACACCTGGTTCCTCCCCGCCTCGTGATAACATGCAACGGGGTTGCCAACCCGCACACCCTCAGCCCCGACACCTCGTATTCCGATAAAACTCAATCTCGCCCGGGGCAATCACCGATGAACAGCCTATATAACGGGGCATGACTCCCCCCTTGCGCGATCCGACGCGCACCGCAGCGGCGATTCGATACAATCGTGCCCGGCCAGGACGACCGTCCGACATACCGGGCCACAGGGACGCAGGCGCTTGAATCTTGACAGCCTATTAAGCTGGTTTTCCGTCGACATGGGGATCGATCTGGGCACATGCAACACACTCGTGTGCGTGCGCGGCGAGGGCATCGTCCTGAACGAACCCAGCGTCGTCGCCGTCAAGAAGGGCACCAACCAGGTCCTCCAGAACGGCAACGCCGTCGGCTGGGTCGCCAAGGAGATGCTCGGCAAGACCCCAGGCTCCATCACCGCCATCCGACCGCTCAAGGACGGCGTCATCAGCGACTTCCAGATCACCGAGGCCATGCTCGGCTACTTCATCCGCAAGGTCAACGGCAAACGACCCTTCGTCAAGCCCCGCGTCGTCATCGCCGTCCCCTCCGGCATCACCGCCGTCGAGAAACGCGCCGTCCTTGACTCCGCCGAACGCGCCGGCGCACGCCGCGTCTTCCTCGTCGAAGAGCCCATGGCCGCAGGCATCGGCGCCAACCTCCCCATCGTCGAAGCCACCGCCAGCATGATCGTCGACATCGGCGGCGGCACCACCGAGGTCGCCATCATGTCACTCGCCGACATCGCCCAGTGCGAATCCGTCCGCGTCGCCGGCGACGACATGGACGAGTC
>JAJDCV010000321.1 GCA_029260675.1 Phycisphaeraceae bacterium | reverse complement strand
CCCCCGGATCGATCATGGAACAGTACCTCGAATACGCGCTCTACATAGCCTCGGTACTCGGCGCGTTGTCGTTATCGCTGATGATGCCCAAACAGCAGCCAGGCATCCGTCACCTGGGCCCGATGCTGGGTGCCGCGGCGGTCGGTCTGTTGTGGTTGTACCTCGCCAAAGGCGGGTTCTGGGACGGCCGGGAATCGGGGCTCAGCGGCGGTGCGTTTATCTACTACTACCTGTTCAGCGGCATCGCCATCGTCGCCGCGGTTAGGGTCATCACACACACGCGCCCGGTCTACGCAGCCCTCTGGTTCGTCATGGTCGTGTTGGCCAGCGCCGGGCTGTTCCTGGTGCTCTCCGCCCAGTTCATGGCCTTCGCGGTGGTCATCATCTACGCCGGCGCGATCCTGGTGACCTACATGTTCGTCATCATGCTCGCCACCCAGACCGACCCGAAAGGGCAGACCGGGCAAAGCTACGACAAGGTCGCCAAGGAGCCCATCATCGCCAGCGCCGCGGGCTTCCTGCTGCTGGCCGTGCTGCTGAGTGTCGGCTTCGATTACCAGACCATCAAAGAATCCCGCGCCCCGCTAGACCCGGCCGCCACGGACGCGGCCCTGATCGAATCGACCCTGGGCAACCGGCCGCTCACCCTCGAACAACGCTACGAGACCAACGCCGCCGGCGAGCCCGTCCCGGCCCAAACCCCCGCCCCCCCACCAAACCTCGACCCGTCCCGCCTGTCCAACGCCGAACGCATCGGCCTGGACCTGTTCCAGAGCCACCCGCTTGGGCTGGAGCTGGCGGGTGTGATCCTGCTGATGTCCCTGGTCGGCGCGGTCGTGATCGCCAAGACCAAGGTCCCCGAAGAACACATGGCCGTGTCGGGATGAATCAATGGCGGATAGTCGATGGCGGATGGCGGATTGAAAAATGTACAGATAACCAATAGACGACCCCAACTGACTTAACCCTACTAACCACCAACCACCTCCCCATGCCCCTGACCCAGATGGACAGCCTGACACTCTCGCACTTCCTGATGACCGGTGCGGTGCTTTTCTGCCTGGGCCTGATCGGCTTTATCACCCGGCGGAACCTGATCATCATGTTCCTGTGCACGGAGCTGATGTTCCAAGGCGTGGTCGTGACACTGGTGGCGTTCAGCCGGTTCCATATGAACGACACCGGCCAGACGTTCGTGATTTTCGTATTGACCATCGCCGCGGCCGAAGCCGCCCTGGCGTTGGGCCTGGTCGTGTTGTTGTTTAGACGTAAACAAACACTCGACGCCCTCGCCTGGTCGCAGTTAAGTGGATAGATATCACAATGAAACCCGCCCGCCCCATCGCTACGCTCAGAGCCGGATTTGAAAGTCCCAAGCATCGACCAATGTAATGTTCTGACCAGACCCTAGACCCTGAACCCCAGACCCTAAATGCCCATCGAACTGATCAAACTCGTCCCCTGGATCCCGCTGCTGGGCGCGGTGCTGTGTAGCATCTGCTGCATGAAGCCCGCCTGGCGCAAGGCCGCCGGGCCGATCAGTGTGCTCTCGATTTTCATCCCTTTTTTGATCACATGCGGGGTGTACAACACCGCGAAGAACCTCACGGGGGCCGAACAGGTCCAGACCGTGTATCAGTGGATCGCCGTCGGGAGTTTCGAGGCCAAAATGGCCTACTTCGTCGACCCGCTGACCCTGGTCATGCTGTTCGTTGTCACCGGCATCGGCTCACTGATCGCCACCTACGCGATGGGCTACATGAAAGGCGATCGGGGATACGCCCGTTTCTTCATGGGCGTATCGCTGTTCATCTTCGCGATGACCACGCTGGTCATGGCCGACAACCTGGTGCTCTTGTACCTGGGCTGGGAGGGCGTGGGCCTGTGCTCGTACCTGCTGATCGGGTACTACTACGACAAACCGTTCGCGGTCGCGGCGGCGAAGAAGGCCTTCATCGTCAACCGGATCGGCGACCTGGGTTTCGCCCTGGGCATCTTCCTGACGTACATGACCTACGACACGGTGAGCCTGTCGGTCGTCACCGAGATGGCCCGCCACGCCGTCGAGCAGGGTTTCGACCCGTCCAGCGCCGACCTCTGGATCCCCTTCCTGCTGATGCTTGGCGCGTTCGGCAAGAGCGCCCAGATCCCGCTGTACGTCTGGCTCCCCGACGCCATGGCCGGCCCGACACCCGTCTCCGCGCTGGTCCACGCAGCGACCATGGTCACCGCCGGGGTCTACATGATCGCCCGGCTGATCCCGGTCTTCCAGCTCTCGCCCTACGCGCTACCCACCGTCGCGACTATCGGCGGGGTCACCGCCCTGTTCGCCGGCACGATCGCGTTGTGCCAGTACGACCTGAAAAAAGTCTTCGCCTACTCGACCGTCTCCCAGCTTGGGTACATGTTCCTGGGCGTCGGGGCGTTGTCCACATTCGGCGGGATCTTCCACCTGTTCACCCACGCCTTCTTCAAAGCACTCCTGTTCCTCACCGCCGGAAGCGTGATGCACGCCCTCGCCGGCCAGCTGGACCTCCGGGCGATGTCGGGCCTGCGTCACAAGATGCCGGTCACCTGCTGGCTGATGTTCGCAGGCTGCCTGGCGCTGGCGGGATTCCCCTTCACCGCCGGGTTCTTCAGCAAAGACACCATCCTCGCCGAGGCCATGGTCATGGGCACCGGCGATCATGGCAGCTCGCTTTACTTCTGGCTCGCCATCCTCGGCCTGCTCACCGCCTTCCTCACCGCGTTCTACACCTTCCGACTCTGGTTCCGCGTCTTCATGGGCCCGGAACACTTCGAGATGGGTGACGACCACGGTCACGGCGATGATGACGCGCACGGTGATGACCACGGCCACGCACACGATTCCGGGGGGCCCCACGAGATGCCCTGGTGGCCGATGAACGCCCCGCTTGCCATCCTCGCCGTCGGCGCGATCTTTGCAGGGATGTTCTTTGGCGGTTGGATGGAACACAGCATCGAAGGCTCCACCGCACAACCCCAGGCAGTCCATGCCGAGGCGCACGTCCAACCGACCGCCCCCGCCTACAAAATCGTCGCCGTCTCGAACCCGACCGACACACACGCGGCGCCAGCAGCCGACCACGCAACCGAAGCCGGCCACGGCGGCGACCACGAAGCCCACCGCGCCCACGGCATACACGTCCTGATGATGTGGATCAGCTCCTTCATCGCACTGATCGGCATCGCCCTGGCCGGGTACTTCCACTGGCTGAATCGCCCGCTGACCGACCAGATAGCAACGAAGTTCGCTGGCGTAGTCGAGGTGCTTTACAACAAGTACTACGTCGACGAGTTCTATGACCTCACCATCGTCAAGCCGCTTCGTAAACTCGGGCACGGGTTCTACCTGTTCGACCAGTTCGTGATCAACGGCCTGGTCATGACCGTCGGGTACCTGCCCCGGATGGCGGGCTGGACCGTCAGGCCGACCCAGAGCGGGGAGATTCAGGGCTACGGGCTGGGCATGGTCATGGGCGTAGCGGTCGCCGCGTTACTCGTATTCAAGTGGGCGTTCTAGGAACTTTCCAACCCAATGGTTCTACTGCTTCTACTCACCGTGTTCCCGCTTATCAGCGCCCTGCCGCTGATGCTGCCGATCAAGGCGTTTAACTGCCGGCACGTCGTCTGGTCCTACGCGCTACTGAGCACGCTGGTCACGTTCGTGTTCTCCCTGGTCGCGGCGTTTAAATTCGACTTCGCCAACAGCGGCGCGATGCAACTCGCCGGGTCGCTGCAATGGGTTGACGCCTTCGGACTGAGCTTCGGCTTCGGGATCGACTCGATCTCGCTTTGGCTGGTCCTGCTGACCACGTTCCTCATGCCGATCATCATCCTCGGTTCGCTCTCCGCGGTGAAGATGCGCGTCCGCGAGTTCTACTTCTGGCTGATCGTCCTCGAAACGTTCATGATCGGCACGTTCGTCGCCACCGACATCATTTTCTTCTACGTCTGCTTCGAGCTGACCCTCGTCCCGCTATACATCCTGATCGGGGTGTTCGGGTCGGACAACCGTCTGAAGGCGGCGAAGATCTTTTTCCTCTACACCTTCACCGGCTCGCTGCTGACGTTCGCCGGCGTGATGTACGTCGCCTGGTTCAACAGCACGCTCCCGGCCCACTTTTTCATCGGGGCCGGCACCTGGTCGTTTGATATCCAGACCCTCTACGCCGCCGCCGCCAGCATGAGCCTCACCGAGCAATCCTGGGTCCTGGGCGCGCTGCTCGCCGGATTCGCGGTCAAGGTCCCGTTGTTCCCGGTACACACCTGGCTGCCGTTGGCGCACACCGAGGCCCCCACCGCGGGCTCGGTCATCCTCGCCGGCGTGCTCTTAAAACTCGGCACCTACGGCCTGCTGCGCTTCGCCCTGCCGATGTGCCCGGACGCCGTCGTCGAATACGCCTGGCTGATCGGCATCTTTGCCGTGCTGGGCGTCCTGGTCACCGCCCTGATCTGCTGGGTCCAGACCGACGTCAAGAAACTCATCGCCTACTCCTCGGTCTCCCACCTTGGGTTCTGCGTGCTGGGC
>JAJDCV010000320.1 GCA_029260675.1 Phycisphaeraceae bacterium | reverse complement strand
GAGTACCCGCTGGTCAAGGTCGACATCTCCAGCGCCAGCCACCCGTTCTTCACCGGCAAGCAGAAGTTCGTCGATACCGCCGGCCGGGTCGAGAAGTTCCAGAAGAAGTTCTCCGGCTCGTACTTCGGCAAAGCCAAGAGTTAGCGACCCCACACCCAAGCGCCGCAGTGCCCGCGCACTGCGGTTTTTTGTGCGCGCGTCAAGTCATTCACCGGAACCCACCAGCTATTCAAAGATAGCCACAGTCTTAGAGTCATTATGCCGCCTGATACTTCCAACCTGACCGCTAAGCTGGACGAGTTGGCGGCGCATTTCGACGGGATCGAGGCGCAGCTTCAGGACCCGGACGTGGTCAGCGATCACGAGAAGGTGCGGTCGTTGAGCGTCAAACGGGCGGCGTTGGCCGGGCTGGTCGAACGATACCGCCAGTGGCGGGGGCTGATCGGTCAGGCAAAGGAACACGAGCAGATCATCGCCGAGGCCGAGGATGCCGATCTGGTCGAGCTTGCCCGTTCCGAGCTGCCGGAGCTTAAATCGCAGGCCGAAACGCTTTTGGAAAACATCTCAAACGAGCTGGTCACGGCCGACGATCAATCGATCGGCGCCGTGATTCTGGAAGTGCGTGCCGGGACCGGCGGGGATGAGGCGGCGCTCTGGGCGGGCGATCTGCTGGCGATGTATCAGGAATACGCGGCCAGACGGCGCTGGAAGTTCGAGGTGATGGACTTCACCCCCGGCGATCAGGGCGGGGTCCGCAACGCCGTGGTCAGCGTTAAGGGGGAGGCGGTCTGGCAGGGGATGGGATACGAGGGCGGGGTGCATTGTGTCAAGCGTGTGCCGGCCACCGAGACCCAGGGCCGGGTACATACCTCGACCGCTACGGTAGCGGTGCTGCCGGAGCCCGAGGATCTTGAAGTCAATATCAACGAGGCCGACGTGGATATCCATGTCACCACCGCGCAGGGCCCCGGCGGGCAGAACGTGAACAAGGTCGCCACCGCGGTCCACATGATCCATAAGCCCACCGGCATCGAGGTGCGGATGCAGGAGTCCAAGAGCCAGCACCAAAACCGCGAAAAGGCCTGGCAGCTTCTGCGCGCCCGCCTCCACGCCCATCAGCAGCGTGAGAAAGACGCCGAGCGTGCCCAGCAACGATCTGAGATGATCGGGTCCGGCGGGCGCAGCGAGCGGGTGCGGACCTATCGCTACAAAGACAACCTGGTCGTCGATCACCGCGTCTCCCAGAACGTCCAACTCCAGGCCGTTCTGGCCGGCGATATGGATAGTCTTGTCCAGTCCCTGATCGCCCAGGACCGAGCCCAGCGCCTGGCGTCACTTTAAGCTCCTCCCCGGGAACCCCTGACATCGTCCCCGGATATCCATCTACGGCTATGACAAGCATGGTTCGACAGGTGGATCGCGTACGCTCTTAACAGCCCATAAAGCTCACCCATTCACCCCCAAACACCCGATAACCAAGGGGTGACCAGGGCCCGATTGCTTCAATCCGCTTGTCTTCTGGGGTTGGCTGTGGTCGTGGTGTGGACTTGCTTCGCCGGGCCGGCGTCCGCGCAGACCGGGATCATCCGGCCCCGCAGGCTGGTGCAGTTGTTCGACTTCGAGGAGCCGGACAACTACGAATCCCTGCCCAAGAACTGGTTCGTCATCGGCCGGCCCGCCGAGACTTCGGACAACCGCTTCTATCGTGAGCCGCTGCACCACGAGCTGATGGAACGGCCGGGCTACCCCTCGTTCACGCAGGTCCGTTTCGGCACCGACCGCACTGTTTCAGGCAAGCGTAGCCTGTACCTGGGGCTCAACGGCGGCAGCGCAGGGGCGTTCCTGGAGGTGGGTGCTATCCCCGCCGTGCCTCACAGCGATTACCTGATCACCGCCGCGGTCCGCACCGAATCCCTGTCGCGATCCTCGGCCTACCTCTCCGCCTACTTCGTGGATCGTAAGGGCAACCGCATCGATACCAGTGTCATACAGACCCGCCCGATCAAGACACTCGGCGAGTGGACGCAGGTCGCGATCAAGCTCCGCGGTGACGCCGAGGGCGCCGTGTGGATCGGCCTGGAAGCCGAAATCCGTCAGCCCAAGCGGCTGCGTAACGATCCACTTGGGCAGCAGCGGGTGCTGCTCAAGGACGTACGCGGCGGGGCGTGGTTTGATGACATCGGCGTCTGGCAGCTGCCCAGGATCGAGGTCGCCAGCCAGAGCAAGGTCAACCTCGTGCGTGGCCCGGACAGCCCGCGTCTGGCGGTCACCGTCCAGGACCTGACCGGCCAGAGCCTGGCCGTTGATCTGACCGCCTACGACCACAGGTTACGGCCCGCCGCTCGCAGCCGGCAGGAACTGGGCCCGGGCGCTCCTCGGCAGTGGACATGGGAGCCCGACCTCCCGGGGTACGGCTGGTACCTCGTGGACATGCAGGTACGCGATCAGGCCCAAGGCGACACCGCCTCACCAGCACCGGTCGCACGGACCTTCGGCGCTGTTCTCTGGCTTCCGCCGACCGCGAACATCCATGCGATGGATGCCCAGCGGTTTCAGATCCTGGCATTGGATATGTCGCCTGCAGAGTTCAAGCTCCTTCCCGATCTGCTGGAGGGCACGGGCATCCGGTCCACGGTCATGAGTGTCTGGGAAGAAGAAACCACCCTGGATAACGTCGAGGCTCAAAAAGATCAGATCGATCAGATGATGCAGTGGCTGTACCTCTCCGGCCGGACCGCGGGGCTGTCGTTGGACCCGGTACCCAAGGCCTTGGCTACGGCGATGAACAGCCCGGCGGCCGATCCCGTCACCGTATTGGGTAGCGACCGGTCCCAGTGGATCGCCTACCTTACCCCGACCTTGCTTAGCCACGGCCAGCGGGTCAGCCGGTGGTTCCTGGGCGCACCTGATCAGGCCTACGCTTTCTACGACCCGGACCTGCCCGCCGTCACCGACAACGTCATCCGGCAGTTCTCAGCCCTGGCGCCGACGCCCGAACTGGTCATCCCCTGGCGGATCGATCAATCCCGCCGTGAAGACGTGCCCGACACGCTGTACTACCTCCTGGACGTCCCGCCGGGTGTGGCGGCGGACCAGATCCCGGCGCACCTGCAACAGTGGGATGACATCAAGGACAAGCTCACGCTGTTCCTACGCGAGCCCCCGGCCGACCGGATGTCCCACCCCCGGCGTGTCACCGACCTGGCGATCCGGATGCTCACCGCCTGGGAGCAGCAGCCCGGCGCGATCGCGGTGTCGGGCCTGTGGACCGCGGCGGCGCAGCGGCAGACGGCGCTGGCGCCCGATCCGCTGCTGGGTGTGTATGCCAATGTCGCGCACGAACTCGCCGGCCGGCGTGTGGTCGGGAGGTTGAATCTGGGCGGCGGTCTGTCGGTGCAAATCCTGGACGGCCCGGCCGGCCCGGCACTGGCGGTCTGGGCACAACGACCCGGCGAACAGACAAGCACCCTGAACCTCTTCTTGGGGCCCGACCCCGTCGCCATCGACGTCTGGGGTAACCAGACGCCCATCCCCCTGTCCAACGGCAAGCACCGGTACGCCGTGCCGGCAACACCGATCTTCATCACCGGGATCGACCCGAAGCTCGCCCTGTTCCGTGCCGGGTTCATTATCGACGAACCCTTCATCGAGTCGACCCAAACCGATCACGAGCGGGTGCTGACACTGACCAACCCCTGGCCGATGACCATCAGCGGGCACATGCGGATCACCGGGCCCAAAGGCTGGACATCCAAACCGACCCGGCACTTCTTCTCGATCCCCGCCGGCCGATCGGTCACGCTGCCCGTGGAGTTGTCCTTCCCCGTCTCCGAGATCGCCGAGCCCAAGCAACTCGCCGTCCGTTTTGAGTTCACTGCCGACGAGCCGATGCTGATCGACATGGCGTTGCCGATCGAGGTCGGGCTTAAGGACGTGACGTTCAACGCGACCGTCGCCCTGGTCCCCGGCAAAGATGCCCAGACCGAAGACGCCACCGCCGCCGCCGTCATCACCAACACCGGCACGGAAACACTCTCCCTGTACGTCTTCGCCAACCTCCGGGGCCACCCGATCCAGGAACGCATCGTCTCCGCACTCGACCCCGGCCAGACCGCCGTGCGTCGCTTTACCTTCACCGGTGCGGGCCAGGCCCTGCGCGACCACGCGATGCGAGTCGGTGTCCGCGAAGTCAACGGCCCACGCATGCTCAACCAACGCCTGAGCGTCGACGACCTGGAATAACACACCGTTCGAGGGTCGATGTGCGGTCCGGCCATCACGCATTCTGTCCTTCGTGCATCCCTCTCCTCCCGCTCTTCCCGATCTCACTCCTGCCGAACCCTGAACCCTGAACCCTAAACCCTGATACCCCCCGGCCATGTCCGCCCCCCTCCCCCCTGAATCGGGCAAAATCAGGTCTAAGCTCTGGCTTGTGCATGGCTTAAGCCCCGTGTCCGCTTTGGGGGGTAGGACGTCCGCCCCTGCCGGGCGATGGGTGGTTGTAAGTTGGTTCGACATATGGCCTCTACCTAAGGGCGATGCGTCAGGTTTGAGCGCACGGATGTGGTATCCGATCAATACACGGAGCGCACGGAGGCACAGAGGGCGCGGAGGGAGGCGTTTGGAACAGGGATGAACGCAGATAAGGGTGGCGTTGCGCTTCGGAATTGAATCTGCCACACCTTTTCGGTTCCCTGACACCGCTTCATTTCTTACTTATTCCGCTTTCCGCGTTTGAGGTGGCAATTGCATTGTCCAAGTGCCGCCGCCACATCTGTTCGAGCACGGGCTGTTCGCGCTTGGAAATTAGTCTACTTCGATCTTTCTGCACACGATCGAAGATGTCG
>JAJDCV010000319.1 GCA_029260675.1 Phycisphaeraceae bacterium | reverse complement strand
ACCGTACACCCGCCATCGTTCAAGAGATTGCCCGGCGGGATCCGCGCGTGTCCGTCAAGCATGTCGATGCCCTCCCGGACGGGTGGCTGGCGAAATCACACGCGCTGTCCGTAGGCACGACCGACACCGAGGCGGACTGGTTTATGTTCCTTGATGTCGATTGCCGATTGCTTGCACCGACATCGATACGTGCCGCGCTGGCGGAGGCGCAGCACCGCAGGGTGCCGATGTTTACGGTGCTGCCGGCGTTGACGACCGGTGGCTTTGCCGAGGGCCTACTGATCCCACTATGCTCCGCGGTGATGGCCCTATGGTACGGCCGTAGCAATCGCCCGACCGCCGCGGGGTTTGCCAACGGCCAGTTCCTCTTGGTTCGTTCTGACGTGTACCACGCTGTTGGTGGGCATGTCGCAGTTCGGAAGGCCGTGATTGAGGACGTGCCGTTCGCCGAAGCGGTACGCACCGAAGGCTATTCGACCTGGACGGGCGGCGGGGCTGAACTGGTGTCCGTCCGGATGTATGAGTCCTTCAGGTCAACTTTCTATGGCTGGAGCCGTATCTTCGTCGGCGCACTTCGGAGCCCCGTGAAGATCCTGCTCAGCATGGCGTGGTTGATCGCAGGATCGCTTTGGCCGATCATTGCACTACCATGGCTCTTGATAGCTTGGTGGACCTACGGCCTCGCCAATGTGTCGTCACTATTGCCCCTTTCCACGCTGTGCCTGACGCACCTTGTCCTACTGACTCTGGTCAGCTATGGATTCTGGGGGATGGGCCGGTGTGATAGGCGGTATCTCTGGCTGTACCCCATCTCGGTCTTGGGCGTATTGGTGATCCTTGTGCATTCATTCTGGACGATGACGGTGACACGAACCGTCGGGTGGCGCACCACGCGGTACCGATTTGATCGTCACGCCAAGATCATCGTGTCGGGTGCGGGGGGCCGAGCGTGAGTTCGACGTCCCAAGAAGCGCCCGTCGTACACCCATCGAAGAAGCGGCTGTGGTATTGGCTGATCTGGGTATCCGTGGTCGCGGTCGCCTGCGTGGGGCTGAGAAACTACCGCATCGACAACGACATCGCACGCTGGACGCCTGAACTGGCGGCGAGCCACGGCGGCACGTTTGTGCTGATCGGCTATGAGCGTGGCGACACGGAGACCGATGAATGGTTCGAGAGGTTAAGTGCAATTCCCGATGTCGCTATGGTATTTCCTATCACGGGTGACGGCGCTATGAACGGCCTGTGCGTCAGTGCCGATGACAATGTGACAGATGCCGAGTTGCTCGTTTCCGTGCGTGACGCATTGGGTGATGATCACGATCGGGTTGCAATAGCAGGCCCCCCGGTATTCCGAGAAGCGCTGGATACATGGAGCCAACGCGGTCTGCCTACGGCCAGCGGCTTGATCCTGCTGATCGGAGCCGTGGTCATGTGGTTTACAGCCAGGTGCTGGCGCAGCGTGATCGAATCTCTGGTTGCGGTATTCTCGGGACAGATTGTATTGCTCGGTCTGATCACACTGACTGGCACTGCGATGGACATGGTGCTGTCGATGACGCCACCACTATTGATGGGATTGGGTTTCTCGTTTGCGGCACACCGTGCGACCAGGTCGGGGGTAAACCGTGCGCTGCTATTAAGTATGGCCACGACCGCGACAGCTCTGGCGCTGTTTGTGTTTACCGACTTTCAGCCGATCCGTGCTTTTGCGGTCTGGGGCGCAACGGGCGTGGTCCTGACATGGGCAGCGGTCATGCTGCTGGTGACGCCGCCGGCGCCGCAGCACCGCAGAGCAGCCGTTGACCACGCCACCGATGTGACATCAGCTGCTCAACGTCGCCTTGCATGGGGATGCGTCATGATCGGCGCGCTTGTCACTATCGGCGGAATACTGGCTCTGCCGGGGCTCAGCCTACAGGAAGACACGTTGACTTACTTCCCTGATGAATCACGTGTGGTACGAGACTACCGGCGGATCGACACCGAACTGATAGGCACGCTGCCTTTTGAGGTCGTGGTCGATCGTCCAGACGTGGACCCGAGCGAGTTGATCAGCAAGACGCCCGGCGTTCGCCGCTTTGAGCGCGTCATTGCCGACCCAAACACCGGGCAAACGGTTTACTTCGGCCTGGCAAGCAATCACGCGATTCGAGATCTCGTCAGTGTACAAAGCCAGTGGAACGCATGGGCCGTCGCAATAGATACATCAATTCATTGGAAAGGCGTAGCAGCGCAGATTGATCACATCGGCCAATCGGTCTGGCGAACAGCATGTTGGGCGTTACCGACCATGCTGTGCGTTACTGCGATCGCTGGTTGGCTGGTAGACCGACGGATCTCATCCTTGGTGCTTTGCTTGTGGGTGAACGCCTTCCCCGTCGCAGTGCTCGGTGGCTGGCTCTATCTCAGCGGCAGACCCGTCGGCCTGCCTTCGCTACTGATCTCCGCTCTGGCGATCGGTGTCGCGATCGATGACACCTTACACCTTCTGTTAGCCCAGAAAGAAACCGGCAACATGACCCGGGCTGTCCAAGCCTGCCGCCGCGCATGTCTCGGCAGCTCACTTGCCACCGCATTATGTATGCTCACATTCCTGCTGTGTCCATTCCGCCCCACCGCAGAGTTTGGCGGTCTGGTCGCGCTTGCCGTAGTCGCCGCTCTAATAGGTGATTTGCTGCTGCTACCTGCCGCGATGACTCTGTTAACGCATAACGGCAAATACCGAAACAAACGCTTGTCTCATTTTTAGACCGAATCCAATCACAAGCCCCGGTAATGAATAGCCGACGCCACATACCCGCGGCGTGATGTTCAAGCAGGTCCGTCAGGTTGAATCGGAGTTAGTAGGGCTTGCCAAACAGGCTCCCGGCCTGCCTGGAGTGGTTGAGTTAAAACGAAGAGTCTCGGCCGAGTTTGACCGTTTGGACGAGGTGTTAGGTGGCGGGACGGTCGAAGAGAAGCGGGAGCTTATCTCGTGCTATATCCAGAAGATAAAGGCTGATCCAGACCGGCAAACGGTCCATATCAGCCTGTATCCAACACTCTTGAGTCAAAAAATAGCGGGGGCATCATATGGGGAGTTGGAGATACTGATTCCGGCCTGAAATCGTCTAAATGTTGGCAACTGTGTCAGTGTCCGGAATGCCATAAAACGCTTAAGTGTTTGATGTGTAGCTGGTTATCGCATGTCATGTCGGTTTACCCTG
>JAJDCV010000318.1 GCA_029260675.1 Phycisphaeraceae bacterium | reverse complement strand
AACCACGGGCTTGGGCCCGTGACTAACACTGTATGAAAATAGGCGGGTGAGGGATTTATCTGTCATCTGACGCGACAAGTCGCGTCGCTTCGTATGACAATTTCGCTACGGATGATCGGGAGATGCGCTAAACCGCAAGCGTAAATGGCACGACGCTGGTTCGTTCCGTCGATGTGGCTGATGGCGTCGGCAGCTGATCGTCTGTCAGTGGGGCATGGGGAAGCGTTGGCAGATCGCCTGGACTTCCTGTCGGACCTGGGCGATCGCGGCCTCGTCGCCGCCGCTTGCGATGGCGCGGTGCATCAGGTCGGCGACGGCGGGCATGTCGGCCTCCTTGAAACCGCGGGTGGTCAGAGCCGGGGTGCCCAGGCGGATGCCGCTTGTCTGGAAGGGGGAACGCTCGTCCTTGGGGACGGTGTTCTTGTTGACGATGATGCCTGCCTGTTCGAGCCAGAGCGCCGCGGCCTTGCCGGTGAGGTCGGCGGAGGTCTTGCGGAGGTCGATGACCATCAGGTGGTTCTCGGTGCCGTTGGAGGTCAGCGAGTAGCCGTGGCCCATCAGGGCTTTGGCGAGAGCGGCGGCGTTCTTGACGATCTGTTTGCCGTAGTCTGCGAATTCGGGTTTGAGTGCTTCGCCGAATGCGACGGCCTTGCCGGCGATCGCGTGCATGAGGGGTCCGCCCTGGGTGCCGGGGAAGACGGCCTTGTCGATTTTCTTGGCGAGATCTTCGTCGTTGGTCATCACCAGGCCACCGCGTGGGCCGCGGAGGGTCTTGTGTGTGGTGGTGGTGACGACGTGGCAGTGCGGGAAAGGCGAGGGGTGCGCGCCGGCGGCGATGAGGCCGGCGATGTGGGCGACGTCTGCCATCAGGATCGCGCCGCACTCGTCGGCGATCTCGCGGAATTTCGGGAAGTCGATGATGCGCGGGTATGCGGAGTAGCCACAGATCAGCATCTTGGGCTTGTGCTCGAGGCAGACGGCGCGGACGGCGTCGTAGTCGATGTGCCCGAAGTTCGGGGCCGACTCGTCGTAGACCAGCGGGTAGTGCACGGGTTTGAACCACTTGCCGGTGAGGTTGACCGGCGAGCCGTGGGTGAGGTGGCCGCCCTCGGAGAGGACGATGCTGGCGAAGGTGTCGCCGGGTTCAAGGAGTGCGAAGAAGACGGCGTTGTTGGCGTTGGCGCCGGAGTGTGGCTGGACGTTGGCATACTTGCAGCCGAAGAGCTTGGTGACGCGCTCGATGGCGAGGCGTTCGACGTCGTCGTAGTAGTCGCAGCCGGAGTAGTAGCGTTTGCCGGGGTAGCCCTCGCAGTATTTGTTGGTGAGGCATGAGCCGGTGGCGGCCATGACGGCGGGGCTGGTGTGGTTCTCGCTGGCGATGAGTTCGAGTGTCTGGTCCTGGCGCTGCTGCTCGAGGCGGATCAGCTCGGCGACCTTAGGGTCGGAGGACTCGATCGCGTCGTGTTGTGCGGAGAAAACAGCGTCGGTCTGGGCGGTCATCGTTAGGCTCCCTTGGGTTTGGGCAGCATCCTAGCCGGTGTATGGGGGCGATTCAATCGGCTGAGATTTTTGGCTGGATGACCAGTGTCTGATCGCCGACGCCCAGCATCATCGCCCCGTTGAGCAGGACGCTTGCTGCGGGATCGATCGGCCCGGGGACGCCGCCAAGGGGAGTGTCTGAGACGATTGAGCCGGTCTTCCTGTCCAGGAGGTAAAGCCGGTAGCCCCCCGCTCCGACGCGTAGATGGCCGGCCGCGGCCGCTTCGCGGAGGGCTTTTTCCAGTTCGGGTCGGCCGGCAACGTTGAGCCCCGGGAGGATGGGCACCTGCTGTGTGCCGGTTTGGCCGATGATGCAGACGTAGCTTTCGCCGACCAACTGCAACAACATATGCCCAAGCGGGGCGCAGACCGCGTCCGCCCAGCGTGTCCGTCCCGACGGGCTCAAAGCGACCGCCTGCATGGGGGATATCAACTGCCACCGGCCGTCCGCCAGGAATGCGTCGAAGGCGCGGGCCTGTCCCAAGACGGTGCGGATCGCTAACTGATTGACCACCTCGCCGTTGTCCACGTCGATGGCCAAGGCCGAGCCGACCTGGGCCTGCTGGGTCGAGACGATCAGCATGCGTCCGCCCAACCAGGCCCTGCGGACGCCGACCAGCCTGGGCAGATCGCGGCGCCATTCGGTCCGACCGGTGGCGGGGTCGTGGGCAGAGAGCCTGCCGTTGCCGACCATAACCAGCAGGCCGTTGTCGGCAAAGCCAAGCCAGGCCGGGACCTGCTCGGACTGTATGCGTGTTTCTAAGGGTTCACCCGTGAGGACATCCAGCAGCGCGACGACCCCGTTCTGGACCTGCGTATCCGCCCAGCTCGCGCCGCCGATGGCGACTAACCCGTCCCCGATCGTCAGCGAGGTCAGGTTGTCCGACGCGCTTAGTCTGCGCCAGCGGACCAGGCCGGTGTGTCGGTCGATGCAGACGATCCTCCCAAACCGATCGGCGATGATGATCGTGGTCAGGTCAACCGCGGTCAGAGGTGTGTCGGTCGCGCCGCCGCCGGGGTTGGCCCTTGGGTTTCGGCCACCGGCCCCTCCGAGCAGTTGAACGAACTCCATCTGCTGACGAGTCCGCAGCTGAAGACGCCGGGAGGCGTCGCCGGTCTGTTCAAGCTCACGGGCCAAGTCGATCTTCGGCCAGAGGGGTTCGCCTGTCGCGCTATCCACCCCGCCGAGGATGCCGTCCTGCTGTGACCACCATAACACCTGCCGATCATCGATCGCCAGGGCGCGCATATCCGGCGCGGGCAGAGGCTTGTGCCAAATATTTTCAAAGCCCGGAGAAGACATCATCCAGATAGACCGGTCGTCGCGCATCAACACGCGGTCCCGCGGGGGGTCCCCGCCGGTCATGGACGGGATCATCGGCCGACCCGGGATCAGCTTGGGTTCAGACAGGGGCAGATCGATGCGAGGTAAAGGGCGATCCGCCGACAGCAGCATGCCAAGCTCCGACAGCCACGAGGGGATGCTCACCGGCTGGTCGTCCCGTACCAGGACCAGGCCCGGGTGCTCACGGTTGACCCGGCGGAGCCAGCGTCGGGCCAGGTCGGGGCGGTCTTCCCGCAGATATAGCTGAACGATCCTGCCGGCGACATCGGAAAGCCTGTCCATCGATTCGGTGTCGAGGTAGACGGCTTGCCATTGCCGGAGTGCGGCGGTAGCCATGCCTGCTTCGTGGTAGATGTCCGCGGCGATCAGTCTAGTATCGTTGGCCGAGAGCGCAAGGGGGTACCGGTCCGCCAGGTCTGTGTAGCGCTGCGGGTCGCGCACACCGCTTGCATTCAACTCGTCGAGTTCATGCTCGGCGAGCAGGTCATAGGGGCGGTAGATGTCGCGGCCGTTCGTTTCGATCAGGGCTTTGAGTAACCGCTGTGCTTCGAGCCCGGCGCGGCGAGAGCCACGGCCCAGGGTGTAAAGCTCGGATGCCAGCGATCGGTCGGCCAGCACGGCCTGGTAATGCTCGACGGCCCGGCCGGGCTGGCCGATCTCCTGGAGGTAGAGCCCGCGCGTTAATTGATAGGCGACTTCCTGGCCCGGCGTGGCGGCCGCCGACGCTATCCGGTCCAGCATCTCGCCTCGCAACTCGACGCCCGCGCCGCTGGACGGGTCGATGATTTCTCTAAGCAGCCCGAACACCCGGCGCTGCCGGGCCTCATTTGCAGCGAGATCCGTCAAGGGTTCACTAAGTGACGACAGGGCCACGTCGACACCTTCCAGGACGGCCGGCTCGCGATCGATGCGCAGCGCCAGCCGGGCCAGTGCCAGCCCGGGCTGGGGGTCGGAGGGGTCGTTCGTTGCCTGCGACGTGAGTTGGTCGTGCGCGACAAGCCAGTCGGTAAACCCATAGAGGGTGTCGGCACTGGCGACCACCACCTGCCCGGGGGCGAGCATCACGTTGCCCGGCGAAGTGACCGGCGGGTCCGCCAGGACCTCACCGTCTGTCAGGCTTAGCGCGACCATGCGGTGTTCGGTGTTAAGCACGACCACCCCCGCCCGGCTTGGGAGCGCGTTCGCAGTCACGCCGGGTGCCTGGCTGTGGGGGGCCGTAGAAGCCGATCCCATATCCAGATCAACCGCCGCCCGGCCTAACACCGGGCCGTACTTCTCTTCCTCCAGTGTCGTTTGCCAACGCGGCACTAACGTCCGCCCATCAAAACACGTGACCCCCCCACCGATACCCAGCACGTCCCTCCCCGCCGCGTAACAGGCCTGCACACCCCGCCAGTCACTGCCTGCCATCTGGCGTACTAACATGCCGGTGTTCGCATCTAGCAACACGTACTTGTTGCTTGAAAAAAACGGGGGCACCAGCAGACCCGCCTGGACCAGCACCGGGGCCGGGTGGTCCTTGATCGGCATGGCGACCCGCCTGCCCGACGGGTTGGCAAACCCCGCCTCCGGCAGCAGCGTCAGCCAGCGCGCCGTACCGGTCCGGCCGTCCAATGCACAGACCGTCCCGCGGTTGTCGGCGACATAGACCCGGCCGCCGTGCAGCAGCATCCGCGCTGCGGGGCCCGTGTTGTAATTACCCTGCGTCGAGCTGCTTGAGATGTGCCTGCGCCAGAGCATCTGGCCGTCGGCCTGATTGACAGCCGTGATGTACAGGTCATGCAGGCCCGACACCTGCACGCGCTTGACCAAAGTGTAGATCCTCCCGTCGCCGCCGATCGGCGTGCCATCAAATGACGCACGCTCCAACGCCTGATCCAGTTGATCGGCCCTGACACGCCAAAGTTCTCGACCGGTCTCGGCGTCGATCCCCAGTAGCGACACGCCCCCTTTGGCCTGCGCCGGGAGGTTTTGCCTGGGGTTCATCCAACCCACCAGCGCGAATACGCGTTCGGCTGACACCAGCACACCGCGCGGCTCGGCCACCAGCCCCCTGGGCATCCCCAGCGCCGCCGCGCCCGCTTGTGGATCCGGCCGATCAATCGCCTCCCAGAGACGCCAGCCTGATGCCCGGTCGTACGCGGTGACCTTGTCTCCCAGGTTCAGGTACACCCGGGTCGTGTCACCGCCTGGGATGACCCGCAGCAGCGATACACCGGGGGGCACGCCACGGAGGTTCGGCCGAATCATCGCGTTGTCGGTGAAACCTTCCGTGTACTTGATCTCCCACAGCGGGCGATCCAGTGTGGTCGGGAGATTGGAACCCGTTGCGGCGGGCCCTTCCGGGTCGTGCTGAAAACGCAGCGGCGGGTGTGTCCGATTCGCGAGCGCCTCCAACTCGGCGAGGTGAGACGTGTCGGCGAGGTCCTCAAGCGCCTGGCGGTGGGTTTCGTATCCGGCGGTGTCTGAAAGTAAAAGCCCGGCCAAGGCGCGTTGGAAGTGGTAGCGGCCGGCCTGAGAGGGGAGGTCCGGGTGATCGGTCAATTCATCGAGCACACCCGAGGCGTCCCGGCCCGCCGCACGCTCCAGGTGATACGCGCCCAACGCCAGGCCGGCGTCCAGCCCCGCGCGGGTCAGCGTGTATCGCGTCAACACCTCTTGCAGCGCCGTGGTGTCGATCGGGCTGGCGGGGGTCGGCATCGCCAAAGCCACCTGCCGCTGGGCCGCCGGGCCGAACAAGGCACGGTACGCGCCGAGCATCCGCTGATCTGACTTGATCTCGGCGCGGACCCACAAGACAGCATCGGTGAACGAACCGTCCGCTTTGGGCATCAGCTTGTACGGGTACTCATCCACCACACGCTGAAGCCGTTGCACCGCTTCAGCGAACCGGCCCTCGTCGCGCAGCTGCGTCGCCTGGTCAGCCAGGTCCTGTGCCGCGGGCGAGTCCTCGATGTACACCGGCTGCCGTGTCACGGTCGGTGCCTGCCCCCCCGGCTGAGCCGACAGCCACGTGCTGCCGCAGAGCAGCACTCCAACCGCAACCCAGTGCCTGTCACGGCCATGACCCATATGTCGGATTCTAGGCGGACACGTCCGCCGCCGCACACACCAACCGCCAGACATCCTGTAAAATCCGTGTCATGGCTACATCCTTCACATTGGTAGGCATCGGTGAGGCGCTGTTCGATGTTGTCGGCAACAGCCAGCACCCCGGCGGCGCGCCCTTGAATATAGCGGTCCACGCGCAGCAGTTGGGCCTCTCTTCCGGGGGGCGGGGCGTGTTGGTCAGCCGGGTCGGGCAGGATGGCCTGGGTGAACAGATCGCCGGGATGCTGCGTGGCCGGGGGATGACTCACGACTACCTTCAATCCGACCCCGACCACGCCACCGGAAGGGTCTACGTTGATCACGACGACCAAGGCGAGCCGATCTATGACATACTCGAAAACGCCGCATGGGACCAACTGCAATACGACCCGGACATGGACACGCTGGCGATGGCTTGTCAGGGCGTTTGCTTCGGCAGCCTCGCTCAACGACACGCCCAGTCGCGCAACACGATCTACCGCTTCCTGGATACCAGCCGGGCGCGGTACAAGCTGTTCGACGCCAACCTCCGCGGCCCGTTCTACGACCGCCAGCACATTATGCGGAGTTGCGAGTCGGCGACCGTGGTGAAGGTCAACCAAAGCGAACTGGACACGCTGACCGAGATGCTATCGCTGGGGGACGGCGGCACCGACGACCGGGCCAAGCGGTTGCTGGAACGGTATGAGTTGAGGATGGTCGTGCTGACGCGGGGCCCGGCCGGGACGGTGCTCTACACGCCCGACGACCGACATGAGGGCGAGTCCGCTTCCTATCAGCCAACCGACGACGCCGACACGGTCGGTGCGGGGGATGCCTGTGCGGCGGCCGTGCTGGTTGGGCTGGTGACACGGATGCCGACCGGTGACATCGCCACCCTCGCCAACCACACCGGGGCGTTCGTCGCCAGCCAACCCGGGGCGACATCTGAACTACCCCCAAGCATCCTCTCGATGATCGGCGAGTGAGGGCTGATTTCAGTGAGATATCTGCTATAATCAGGGGCTCGGCCGTGAACCGCACGGCGGTGATGGATTTTCAGCCTAGTACCTGGAGACCGATCGATGTCATCCCCCGCCCAACCGTCCGGCCTGGCAGGCCCAAACGCTTCCGCTCGACTCAGCGCCCCGAATGTCGCCATCGCAGGCGTCACCGGCGCCGTGGGGCAGGAGTTTTTGACTCTGCTTGCTGAGCGCGACTTCCCGATCGGGAACCTGAAGATGCTCGCCAGCTCGCGGAGTGCGGGCAAGACGATTGAATTCAAGGGCAAGACCTATACGGTTGAGGAGCTGACTGAAGATAGTTTCGCGGGTGTGGACCTGGCGTTATTCAGTGCGGGCGGCTCGCAGAGCAAGAAGTTCGGCCCGGCCGCCAGCGCCGCCGGCGCGACCGTCGTCGACAATTCCTCTGCGTTTCGGATGACCGATGGCGTGCCGTTGGTCGTACCCGAGGTCAACCCCGAGGCGGTCAAGGGCATCGAGCTGGGCAAGGGCGGGATCAT
>JAJDCV010000317.1 GCA_029260675.1 Phycisphaeraceae bacterium | reverse complement strand
CCGGTGACGGGACTTGGTAGCGGACCGCCCCGGCCAGATGACGGACAAACAGGACACGGGCCCGGCCTGGTCCCGACGTACCGTGCCTGCCGTTACCGCTGGAAAATCGTGGGTTTTAGATTTAGGGGTTAGGGGTTGGGGGGTTGAAGAAGAAGTCAAAGCATTAACCACAGAGGCACAGACGACGCAAAGAAGAGAAGCGTTTTGACAGGATGACAGGATGGACAAGATCATGCGTGCGCGATCGGCATGCTATTCCTACCCGTCAATCCTGTCATCCTGTCCACATTCCTTGCATTTTTCTTCTCCACGCCTTCCTCTGCGCCCTCCGCGCCTCTGCGGTTCATCCTTCTTTATGCGCACGAAAAAACCCAGGCCACGAATCATGACCTGGGTTTCATTTTGATTTTGTGATGGTTCAGCGGCTATCGCTACCGTATTACAGCGTCGCGCTGGTGTAGGGCAGCAGGCCCATGTAGCGTGCGCGTTTGATGGCCTGGGCGGCGAGGCGTTGCTCGCGGGCGTTCAGGCCGGTGCGTTTACGGCCCTGGATCTTGCCGTTGGGGGTCAGCAGGCGGCGCAGGTCGTCGGCCCGTTTGTAGTCGACGTGATCGGTGCCGTTGCTGGTGGTTTCGACGACCTTGACGCGGGTCTGGCCGAAGCTCTGAAAATCTGCCATGCGATGGTCTCCGTCTCGGTTTAGCAGCCCCAAATGTCCGGGAAACGGTCCCTGTGGACGGTCCGGGGCGACGGTTAAGTTGAGCCATGCATTGTAGCGAGGGTGCCAATCGACCGCCAACCCCACCTCCCCGGAGCCCCCCAGATACACCCTGATCCTCCCCCTCAGCCCCCGGTTTTACCGGGGGATTCCCAGAAATGGCCGGACCGCCCCATGCCTGAATATCAGTCAAAAACCGCGTATCCGGGGGGGCATGCCCATGTCACCGCTGTACCGAAGGCGGTCGATCCGCTTTACTCACACGCCAGGTGACCGCCTTGCCGGTCTGCCCCGCCAACCGGCGTCGATAGGTCGGCAGGTACGGCCTCTCGGTCTGCGTATGACCCGCCAGAAGCACCGAAACCCCCCGGCTGACCGCGTCCAGGACGTCGTGATGCCGCATCTCACCTGTCAAAAAAGCATCGATCGGCCCGGCTTCCGCCAGCAGCGATCCGCCCGCCCCGGCACACAGCCCGACCCGCTGAATCTTCCCGACACCAGCCTCCGAAGTCCCCCCCCCAGCCTTGGCCACCTCCAACACCTTCACCCCCAGATGATCCTTGATCCGTTTTACCAAAGTCGTCAGTGAGATCGGCTTGGCCAGATCCACCACCCGCCCCTGCCCGGTCCGCGGATCGGTCGGCGTCTGCAAGGGATAAATATCAAACGCCGGCTCTTCATAAGGATGTGCCAAACGCAACGCGGCCAACACCCGCTCCAGCCGAGCGGACGGGACTCGCACCTCAAGCCGCTGTTCGGCGACACGCTCAAAACGCCCGGCCCGGCCGACCACAGGCGAGGTCGTCCCGTCACCACGGAAAGTCCCCTGACCCTCGCTACTAAAACTACACTCGGCATACGCACCAATCCGTCCGGCACCGGCGTCACACAACGCCGAGCGCAACGCATCCAATGCTTCGTCAGGCACAAATGTCACAAGCTTAAAACCCTTGCCGCCAGCAACCTCGGCGGGCTTGATCGTGCTCACTTCCCCCTCACCCAGCCCGGACGCCAGCCAGTCGTTCACTCCGCCCTCAGCCGCGTCCAACGCCGTATGCGGGCTGTACACGGCGATCCCCTTACGGGCCACCCGAAGGATGATCCGCTGCTTGGGGTCTTGTGTGGTCAGCCGGGTCAAAGGCGTGAAGATTGGCGGGTGGTACGCCACCACAAGTTGGGTCCGATGGGCGATCGCCTCATCCAACACCGCCTCGGTCAGGTCGATACACAGCAGCGCCCTGGCCACCGGCTGATCCGGATCGCCCACGTGCAGCCCCACCTGGTCCCAAGGCTCCGCCAGCCGGTGCGGCGCGAGGGTCTGGCAGGCGTTCATGACCTGGCTTAGTTTCATACCCCCGAGGATACCCAACGCCGGGGTATTCTGCAGATATGAGGCGATCTGACCGATAACCCTCAGGAAGCCTCGGGCCTATTTTGGACAGGAATATAATGAGCCGTGCCTCTTCGATCACGAACGACCCCAACCTCAACGGGCTGACCGGCCTAAGCGGGCTGAGCCGCCAGCCGCTGTCGCCCGAGCAGCAGCTCCAAGCCCTCAAGCGTGTCCAGGCCCAGGCCGAGCAGCGCGTCAAGCTGGGGATGCAGCTCTTCAAGGCCGCCGAGGCCAGGCTCTCGACACAGACCGACATGCTCGGGCAGATCAAATCGATGCAACACCAATTGCGCGAACAGGTCAACCAGGACGTCGCCAAGAGCCTGCACGAGTACGACCAGTGGATCGGGCAGATCGATGAGAGCTTCACCACCGCGATCCGCAAGCTCGAAGAAAAGGTCGACGCGGTGCAGGCCAACATCGCGATGAGCGAGTCCCGTGTGATGCACATGCTCGAGCGCGCCGAGGCGCTGCTTGACCAGAGCCGAGCCTTGACGGAACACAACAGCCTCAAGCCGACCGGTGACGTGCCCCAGATCCCCGCGCCATTACCCGCACCCAATATCACACC
>JAJDCV010000316.1 GCA_029260675.1 Phycisphaeraceae bacterium | reverse complement strand
TGGGCTACGGGCTGTGGTCCGGTCTGGCCGGGGCAGAACCCCTGACCGATACGGGTGGTTCGCTGGCGGCGCTTGGGTGGATGGCGGTAGCGTCGGCGGCGGTGTTCGGGCACGTGTTCCCGGTCTGGCTTAGGTTCAAGGGCGGCAAGGGCGTCGCCACCGGGCTGGGCGTGCTGCTTGGGTTCTGGCCGGTGCTGACCCTGCCGGGCATCGCGGTCGGTCTGTTGTGGGTCGTCCTGGTCAAGTGGACGGGCTACGTCAGCCTGGCGAGCGTGGCGGCGGCGGGATCGCTGCCGGTGTTGGCGGTAATCAGCGGCATCTGTTGGCACAGGGAACCGGGAGAGATCGCGGTGTATGCGGGGGTCTGTACGGTGTTGGCGATCCTGATCGCCGTGCGCCACCGAGGCAACCTCAGCCGGCTGCGCGCCGGGACCGAGCCCAAGGCCGGGTGGGCCCAGAAAAAGCCATAAGAAAGAAAAGCCCGGCCAACACACGGTCGGCCGGGCCAGGGTTGGTTTACATATAAAAACAGCAGGACGGGCTTACTTGCCGTCGGTGTCCGCATCGTCTGCGTCGTCATCGTCGTCCGCTTCGCCCTCATCATCATCGGCCTCTTCTTCTGCCTCTTCAGAAGTCGGGATGCCGAGTTCTTCCTTGATCTCGTCAAGGATGGTAAGGCTCAGGTCCGCATCGCCGAGCTTGCCGACGCGGATGAAGACTTCGCTGACGCTCTCGCCGATTTTTTCGCTGTCGACGCGGACCTTCACGTCCTGCGCGGTGCGGGCGACCACCCGGCCATCGATCGAGGTCGAGCTGGAATTGATGATGATCAGGTCCATGTCCCCGAGCACCTCGTTGGCGGCTTCGGTCACGGCCGCGGGGCTCGCGGCGAGGGTCGCCTTGATCGTCCCGACTCGGTTGACCACGCCCGGCTGCTCGGTCTTGCAGCCGGCAACTAAAAGTAAGCTAACCGTCAACAGTCCAAATACCACCCGGCTCCTCGTTGCGTTCATCGCGGGTCTCCTTTAATGATTGATAGTGTTTCGGTACCCCAGGGCATCCCTGATACGTCACCGGATTATACCGTCCCCGGGCCAACGTGGCTTTCCTCTCAAAGACGCCGAAGCGATAGCCCTGTGGCCACGGCGCTTGCCAGAAACATCGCCGCCAACACGCCCGTCAGGATCATCGGCCTGTAGTTCTGGGCCTTCCACGAAAACAGGGCCCCCAGCCCGAGCGTGAAAAGAGCCATAAACAGCAGGCCCAGCGTCTGAAACAACCGCACGACCCAGTCGCCCCGCCGGTGCTTTTCCATCACCCCCTTCACAGCGATCCCCTCACCGGTCCAGGCGTCGTGATAGCACCCGCACTCCGGGCAGACCCCCTGCACATCCAGCCCGGTCAGGTCGTAACCGCAACCCCCACACGACTTGCCCGTGATCCTGCTCATCCTACACATCTAACACCATCCGCCGGGCCCAGGCAAAACCACGCACGGGAATCAGAATCGTCTACAATCCCGCAGACTGCCCCGCCCAGACAGGCGCGCCGCCGTGGCCAGCCGGTTGAGGGGGCAAATAATGTCTCATCCCACCCACGATTGACCCGCTAAGAGAACCCAAAACATGCCCGCGAATCCTAAACCCGTCGTGCTGATTGTCCGCGACGGCTGGGGGAACAACCCCCATCCTGAGCACGACGCCTTCAACGCCATCAAACTCGCCCAGACCCCGCGCAACGACGCTCTGATCGCCCGCTACCCCCACACCCAGATCCACACCAGCAGCCGGGACGTCGGGCTGCCCGACAGCACGATGGGCAACTCCGAGGTCGGGCACCAGAACATCGGTGCCGGCCGGATCGTCTACCAGGAATCCGTCCGCATCAGCCTCGCCATCGAGGACGGCTCGTTCTTCAAGAACGATGTCATCAACGCCGCCATCGACCGCGCCAAGGCCAACGACGGCACGGTCCACCTCATGGGCATCGCCTCCGATGCCGGGGTGCATGGCCTGATGACCCACCTGTACGCCTGCCTGGAGGCCTGCAACCACCGAGGCCAAACGCACGTCGCCCTGCACCTGTTCACCGACGGCCGCGACACCGGGCCCTACACCGGGATCAACTTCGTCAAGCAGATCGAAGAAAAGTGCAACGAAATCGGCGTCGGCTGGGTCGCCTCGATCTGCGGACGATACTACGCCATGGACCGCGACAACCGCTGGGAGCGCGTCAGCCAGGCCTACGACCTGATCACAGGCCGGTCTGCGGACACCGGGGGTGCTCCCGAATTCGACACCGCCGAAGAGGCCATCCAAGACTTCTACGACAACCCCACCAACGACAGCCAGCAGGGCGACGAGTTCATCACCCCCCGCCTGGTCGGCGACGCGGACCCGGTCAAGGACGGCGACACCGTCATCTTCTACAACTACCGAGGCGACCGCCCACGTGAGATCACCCGCGCCTTCGTCATGGATGAGTTCTACGGCCAAGTCGCGCCGTCCCCCGACTCCGGCGAAAAAGGCTTCGACCGCGGCGACAAGCTCGACCTCGCCTACGTCACCATGACCGCCTACCAGGAAGAGCTCAACGCACTGGTCAGCGTCGCCTACCCCAAGGCCGCCAAGATGGAAAACTTCGGCGGGGACTATCTCTCGCAACTCGGCAAGACGCAGTTCCGCTGTGCAGAGACCGAAAAGTTCCCCCACGTCACTTTCTTCTTCAACGACTACCGCGAGGAGCCGTTTGAAGGCGAGGGCAGGCAGATGGCCCAGTCGCCCAAGGTCGCGACCTATGATCTAAAACCCGAGATGAGCGCCCACGAGATCTGCGACCTGGAGCTTGGCCGGATCCATGCGGACGACGGCGAAGACATGATCATCGTCAACTTCGCCAACGGCGACATGGTCGGGCACACCGGCAAACTCGACGCGGCGATCCAGGCCGTGCAGACCGTGGATGAGTGCGTCGGGAAGATCGTCGACGCCACACTCGCCAAGGGCGGCAAGCTCATCGTCACCGCGGACCACGGCAACGCCGAGCAGATGTTCGACCCGACCACCAACGCACCGCACACCGCGCACACCCTCTACGACGTCGACTGCATCATCGTCGACCCCGACCTGACCGCGGACACATCGCTGCGTCCGGACGGTCGGCTGGCGGACATCTTCCCGACCGCGCTGGACCTGTTGGGCCTGGGTAAACCCGCCGAGATGACCGGGGTGAGCCTGCTGGAACCGGCGACGTCGACCGCGTCTTAATGCACGGAAACAGTCATCAGACGGAAACGTAACGGATGAACGATCCTGTCGGCTGGATCCTGATCGGGCTGTGTATCGCCTGGGGCGCGCAGGCCGTCCTGGCCGTGGTCGCTCAACGCAAGCTCGCCGAACGCGCTAAAAACCCGCAGACCGAACGTTTCGGAGCCTACCGCCCCACCGCCGCGTTGATCGTCCCTTTCAAGGGCGTCGAGCCGGCGCTTCAAGGCAACCTCAACGGCCTGTTCACGCAGGAGTATCCCGACTACCGTGTGGTATTGGTTATCGAGGATGAGTCCGACCCGGCGTACCCGTTACTCAAAGACGCAATCGCACGGCACCCCGACCGCCAGGCCGACATCATTTTTGCAGGCGTCGCAGGGCCAGACGAGGGCCAGAAGGTTCACAACCTTTTGGCTGCGGTAGAGAAACTGCAAGAGGACCAAGCGGGTGAGGAAGTCTGGGTGTTCGCCGACTCCGACGCCGTGCCGGGC
>JAJDCV010000315.1 GCA_029260675.1 Phycisphaeraceae bacterium | reverse complement strand
GCGATCACGTGGACGGTGACGATCTCACCGACGCGTGCGGCCGCGGCCTGCCCGGCGTCACAAGCGGCCTTCACCGCCGCGACGTCGCCTCGGATGATCGCGGTGACGTACCCGCCGCCGATCTTCTCGTACGAGACCAGCTCGACCTTGGCTGCCTTCACCATCGCGTCGCTGGCCTCGACCATCGCCGCGAACCCGCGTGTCTCAATCATGCCTAATGCTTCTGCCATCGTCAGGGTTCCTCTCTTCTGAATCAGTTAAGTCTTGACTGTTATATCGTCTCATGCCCGGGGCGTAATCCCGCCGCCGAGGCCCGGGGTTATTTCTTCTTTTTCTCGACGACCCGGCCGGTGACGCCCTCGATCGCCGCCACCGCCGCCTGGTACCCGACCTCGATGTCGCGCTCCTCGCCGCCGAGGTAGATACGCCCGAAGCTGCCGACCGCACGGACCTCCAGGATATTGATGTCGGCGGCTTTCTCCGCCTCGTTCGCCGCCAATGCCGCGTAGGCCGCGGGCTCGCATTCCAGGATGTACAGCGTCTGCCCGGCGAGGATCATGTTGCCGTGACGCATCCGGTTGATCAGCTGGGTCTGGTAGTCATCGACACGGCGGATCACCTGGCTGGAGATCACCGTGGGTTTGCGCCGATCGTCCTCGGTCACGTCAAGGGCCTTGAGGATGTCGCGGCCCGCTGCCCGGACGTCGGCCTGCGAGTCGGAGTGGACCTCAAGTGCCCCGTAGAGCCGCTCGACGATCTGCATGCCCGGGTGCACATGCGTGGATTTCAGGGCGATGTCGGTGACGCGGTTGATCTCGATACCCGGTGAGATCTCCACGAACAACGAGGCCTGGCCCGCCACGGGCAAGAAGCCCTGCGACACCGTCGCCATGAACGAGGCGAACTGGGGCTGGAGGCTGTCCAGAAAAACGTACGCGCGTAAGTCAACATGTTGCATAGTGATTCAGCCTATCAATACTTTTCTTTGGTGCTTCCTTCTGAAACAGTCATCCCCTTGGCCTGCTTGACGATCTTCACGCCGGCGCTGACGCCCAGGCGTGTGGCGCCCGCGTGGATCATCTCTTGAGCGCCTTCCAGGTCGCGGATACCGCCGGAGGCCTTGACGCCCATGCGTGTCCCGCTGACCGCGTGGCTCATCAAGGCGACGTCGGCGGCGGTCGCGCCGCCGGGTCCGAAGCCGGTGGAGGTTTTGACAAAATCCGCACGCGCCCGTCTCGCGGCCTGGCAGGCCCGGACTTTTTCGTCATCGTTGAGCAGGGCGGTCTCGAGGATCACCTTGCAGATGCTCCGCCCGTCCATGCAGACCTCGGTTACGGCCCGGATGTCGCGGTAGACCAGGTCGTCGTCGCCGCTCTTAAGCGCGCCGACGTTGATGACCATGTCGATCTCGCGAGCGCCGTCGCGGATGGCTCGCCGGGCCTCCAAAGCCTTGATTTCGGGGGTGGTGGCGCCCAGGGGGAACCCGACCACGGAGCAGGCCTTGACCTTGGTGCCGGCTAATTCGCTGGCGACCAGCTTGACGTTCGACGGGTTCACGCAGACGCTGGCGAAGCCGTAGTCCCTGGCCTCGGCGCACAGGCTCTTGAGTTGTTCGGTGGTGGCGTCGGGCTTGAGCAGTGTGTGGTCGATCGAGGCCGCCAGCTCACGCGGCAGGTCGCCGGCCCCGGGCTGGTGGGCGATCCGGTCGGCACCCATCTCCAGGAACTGGCGGACCAGCTCGGGATTTGTCTGAGCACAGGTCTTGCAAAAACCGCAGGCCAGGGTCGCGCAGCCGATGTCCCCGCCTCCGGCCAGGTCCATGATCCGTTGAACGATCCGCTGAAGATCCTGCTCGGGGATGGATTGGGACGATTGGGTTGCGGACATTTTTTCCTCTTGACATTGACAGGCGGGTGCTTGCGTTGCAGGTGATTCGCTCGTCGGCTGCCCCCCGGATTGCCCCCCGGGTTGGCCCCCGGGTTGGCCCCCCGGCTCTACGCCGGGCTCGATCATGCTGACGCGCCGCAGGTGTCGTTCGGCTGTGCATTGGGTCGTTAGGAACACATCAACGATCTGCAGCGCCAGGTTCGGGCCGACGAATCCCGAGCCCATGGTCAGGACGTTGGCGTCGTTGTGCTCACGGGCATTATTTGCAGAAGCCGTGTAGTAGCACAACGCGGCCCGCACGCCGGGCAGTTTGTTCGCGACCATGCTCGAGCCGATGCCCGCGCCATCTATAAGGATACCCACGTCTGCCTCGCCCCGCGAAACCCGCTGGGCGACGGCCCGGGCGAAGACCGGGTAATCCACCGCGTCGGTGCTGTGTGTGCCGCAATCGTGGACCGCGTAGCCCTGGCCCAAGAGATGCGCCTTGATCTTTTCTTTAAGCTCAAAGCCGCCGTGATCCGCCCCCAGGGCGATGCGTCGCGATGCTGTGTTCTCGGTCATCTTCTTCCAAAGGCACGGGACTGTGTGCCAAACAATTCAAATCATCAAGCGGCTAGGATATCGAGAGTCGGGGTGTGCCTTTGACCTCGCGGGATAAAGACAAACCACATCCCGGGCTCCGTCCTTGAAGCTTCAATATCCTCGGCCTCACAGCCATCATCAGGCTTTTTCGGCCAAGCGTGTCATTGTACCCGATCCGTCGCCAGAACAAAGCGTTTTCAGGAAATCGCCGATCGCGTCACGGTAGGCCTGTTCGTGCTCGCAAGGCAGGTCGTCGTGCCCGCCTCCTTCGATCTCGATGAACTCCCCCGCCGGTGCGGCCTGGGCGATCTGTCTTGCAGAGGTTATCGGACAAAGTCTGTCTTCTGAACCGTGCAGCACCAACAACGGGCAGGATAGCCTTGCCGCGTAGCCCGCCCGGTCGAAGTCCCTGAATCCCTTGGCGGTCAACGCCAGCCACTCACCCGCCAGCGCGATGATCGGCCAACGGGGGTAGCGGTGCTTGCGAAATACATTGTGCAATGGCTCATCCCAATGACGGTACGGCCCCTCCGCGATCACACCCACAATCCGCTGCCGAATCTCGCCATCCGCCCCCCCGGTCCCTCCGGCTTTCGCCGCCGCTGCGATCGCGATGCCCGCGCCTATCGATGCGCCCAACAGCACCATGCGCTTAGCGTCCTGCGTCTCCAACTGCCCCAACACCGCCAGCACATCATCGGGCTCGCGCAACCCGCCATAC
>JAJDCV010000314.1 GCA_029260675.1 Phycisphaeraceae bacterium | reverse complement strand
AGACAAAGTCGTTCGCTTCGCCGACCGCAACTCCCATCACGTCTTCCTCGAGCCCGAATCGCTTGAAACCAACGAGATCTACTGCAACGGGATCAGCACGTCGCTGCCGGCGGATGTGCAGGAGCAGGTCGTGCGCATGATGCCCGGCTGCGAAAACGCCGTCATCCTCCGTCACGGCTACGCCGTCGAATACGACATGGTCTGGCCGCACCCGATCGACGCGACCTGTATGACCAAACACGTCCCCGGATTATTCTTGGCGGGACAAATCAACGGGACAAGCGGCTACGAAGAAGCCGCCGGGCAGGGGTTGATCGCCGCGGTGAATGCCGTGCGGTATAGCCGGGGCGACGAGATGGTTCGGTTGCTCAGGGATCAGGCCTACATCGGTGTGATGTTGGACGACCTGGTGACCAAGACGCCGCGCGAGCCGTACCGGATGTTTACCAGCCGCGCCGAGTTCAGGTTGTTGCTGCGGGCCGACAACGCCGGTGAACGCCTGACTCCGTGGGCCCGGGAGTTGGGCCTGATCGACGATGCCCGTTGGGACTTGTTCCAGGCCAAGCGCGAGGCACACACCGCCCTGCAAAACCACATCGCCACTCGGAGCGTCGAAGGCCAGCCGATGTCGCGCTGGGTTGCCCGTCAGGAAGTCAACGCCGACGCCTTGCTTGCGAATCTCAATGGCGACCCGCTGCCCGAATTGGCCCGCGACCGCCGGGTGGTGGACGCCTTCCTCGCCGACCTGCGCTACGCCGGGTACATCCAGCGTCAGCAGAAGCAGATCGACCAACTCGCCAGCCAGGAAGCCGCACCCCTGCCCCCGGGATTAGACTACACCGCACTGCCCGGCCTGCGCGCCGAAGCCGCCATCACCCTCAACAAGTTCCGCCCCGCAACCCTCGGCCAGGCCGCCCGCCTCGCCGGCGTCAACCCCGCCGACCTGATGGTCGTCAGCGTGGCGATGAATAATGGTGGCGCGTGATGTGGGCTCGATAAATCAGATCCACTTTATGCACAACATCCCGCTGGTTTGCCCCTTCTATGCGTTCGTGCTTACATATGCCCTATGCCCAACAACCTCCCCGTGTCTGATTGTCTGATCGTGATCTTTGGCGCTTCCGGTGACCTGACCAAGCGGAAGCTGATCCCGGCGTTGTACCACCTCTGGGATACGGGGATGGCACCCAAGAATTTCGCGGTGATGGGGATCGCCCGGTCGAAGTTTTCGGATGATGAATTCCGGGACGCGATGTATGAGTTTTCCAAGAAGAGCTACCCGGATGAGGGTAAGTGGCGCGAGTTTGCCAAGCGGGTGCATTACCACGCGGCCGACTCGACCAAGGCCGACGACTGGGCGGGGATCCAGGCGCGGGTCGGTTCGCTGGCGGAGGATCACGGGACCGGGCGGAACCTGCTTTTCTACCTGTCGATGGCGCCGCAGTTCTTCGAGCCGATCATCCAGCAGATCGGGGCCAGTGATTTGGTCACCGAGGGCCGGCTGTTCTGCAGCATCGGAGACAACAAGCCCTGGCAGCGGATCGTGATCGAGAAGCCGTTCGGTGCCGACCCCGCGTCGGCGGCACATCTGAACAACGTCGTTGCGGGGGTGTTCGACGAGGCATCGACATACCGGATCGATCACTACCTGGGCAAAGAACTGGTGCAGAACCTGATGGTGCTGCGGTTTGCGAACACGCTGTTTGAGCCGTTGTGGAACAGGCAGTACGTTGACCACGTGCAGATCACCGCCAGCGAAACGGTCGGCGTTGAAGGGCGGGGCAGCTACTACGACAGCGCCAACGGCGGGGCGATGCGCGACATGGTGCAGAGCCATCTGTTGCAGGTCCTGTCGGTGGTGGCGATGGAGCCGCCGGTCTCGATGGACGCGGAAGATATCCGCACGGAAAAGATCAAGGTGTTCAAGGCCCTGCGTGTTCCCAAGGAAGAGGACGTGCCCAATATAGCCGTCCGTGGGCAGTACGGCGCGGGCTCGATCGGCGGAGAAACGCTTGAGGGGTTCAGGGAGAACGACGGCGTCGCGGATGACAGCCAGACCGATACCTACACGGCCATGCAGTTCAACATCGACACCTGGCGGTGGGGCGGCGTGCCGTTCTACCTGAGATCGGGCAAGGCGATGGCGAAGAAGCTGACCGAGATCGTTATCTACTTCAAGCCCACGCCGCACTGCCTGTTCCGCGAGGAGGCCAAGAAGTACAAGCAGAACCAGATCGTGATCGGTATCCAGCCCAACGAGGGCGTTCGGATCAGGTTCGAGGGCAAGGTGCCCGGGCTTGGGATGAAGATCAAGGACGTGGTGATGGATTTCAACTACGTTGAGCAGTGGAAGGTCAGCCCGCCGGACGGCTACGCGACCCTGCTGCACGACACGATGCGCGGCGACCAGACGCTTTTCAAGCACCGCGACGAGATCGAGAACGCCTGGGAAGCGGTTCAGCCGGTCTTGGATTACTGGAAAGAAAACCCGCAGGACGACCTGCCGAATTACAACGCCGGGACTTGGGGCCCCAGCGCCGCGGATATCATGATGGCACGTGACGGACGGTACTGGCATAACCCGTGAAGGTGAGTCGGGTATCGGGTGTCGGTATGGGAGGGTTGATAGTGACTTATGAAATCAACGAGCCGTTTGCGTATCACGGGCTGGCATTGCCCGGCGAGGTGCATGTCGCGGCCGACGCGGACACGCTGTACGACGACCTGGCACTGGTGTTTACATCGATCGCGCTGAAAGCGGATGAAGAGCGTGGGGAGTTCCATGTAGCGCTTTCGGGCGGGACCACGCCTTGGCCGTTCTACCAGCGACTGCTGATCGATACCCGGTTCCGTGCGATCCCGTGGGAGCGGACGCATATCTGGATCGTGGATGAACGGCGTGTGCCCGACGATGACGATCAGAACAACTTCAAGAGCCTGCGTGGGTCGCTGTTGGAGGGCATCCCAACCCCGCCGAGCCAGATTCACCCGATGATGGTGATGAAAGACGACCCGGCCGGACTTTATGAAGCGGAACTTCGTGCGGCTATCGGTGCCACGGACGACCCGCCGCAGATGGATTTTGTGCTGTTGGGGATGGGGGGAGATTGTCACACCGCCAGCCTGTTCCCCAACTCCGATGCGATCCACGTAACGGACCGTTGGATTGTGGTGAACGAGGGCCCGAGCGTCACCCCGCCGGACCGTGTCACGATGACCTATCCGTTGCTGAACGCGGCGCGGCAACTGGCTGTGTTGTGTATCGGGTCGAAGAAGACCGAGGCGTTAAGGCGGGTGGCGGATCAGATGAAAATCGGCTCGGATCCTGTCAAGGTCCCGATCACCGGCATCCAGCCGACCGATGGCGAATTGACGTGGTACCTGGACGCCGACGCGGCCGGGGCGTAGGAACTTGTGATTTTAGATTTATGATTGATGATTACTTCGGCCCGGTGTTTTCAGCGTGACCGGGTCGGCCCCAGCACATAGTCCCCACATCATCAATCGTAAATCTCATATCATAAATCCTCATACAACTTCCCGCCCGGATGGGGGTTGGCTTCGTTCAGTTTATCAACACCGTTCTGCACCGACGCCTCGCACGCGGCGGTCAGGTCTCGGATCGCCTGGCGTCCGCGTCGGCCTTTTTCGATGTAATCATCCAGCGGGATCGGATCGTTGAACCGGACAAATCCACGACGCATCGCGATCGGTTCGATCATCTCGCCGCGCACGTCTTCCGCCAGTTTCTCGATGGTCTCGCTGACACGGTCGAGGGTCGGGCGTTCGGCGACGTAGTCGGGAAGGTAGCTGCAGATCCGAAACGCCAGCATCGCCTGGTCCGCCCAGGTCAGTGCCGCGGCGTGGTCGGCCTTCCG
>JAJDCV010000313.1 GCA_029260675.1 Phycisphaeraceae bacterium | reverse complement strand
TGCCGGCGACCCAGTTGAAGTTGCCTAGACCTCTGAGCCCGGCGATGGTTCCGCCGTCGATCAGGATGTCGCCGTTGGCGTTGAGGACGGCGGTGGAGGCGACCGACACGCTGCCGGTGGGGCTGACGGTGAGCGTGCCCGTGCCGGTGTTGAGGGTGGCTTGATCGTTGATCGCCAGCGAGGCCGTGCCGCCGACGGCGTTGCCGATCGTGAGGTTGGACGCGAGGTTCTGCGTCATGGTGAGGTTGGCCCCGGTCAGGATCATGTCCGCGGTGCCCAGCGCCGGTGCCTGCACGAGGATGTCCTGGGTAGTCACCAGCCCCCCGACGGAGGTGCTCTGGAACGTGGCGGAAGAAGTATTGGCGGTCGGATCGTTGATCACCAGGCTGCTGTTGGTCGCCGCGTTGGTCAGGTTCAGCGTGCCGCCATTCAGGTCGAACGTGACGCTATCACGCCGCACAAAGAACTGGTTGACCGTCGTGGAGGGGAAGCTGGGTAAATCCACCGTGATCCCCGCGCTGGCGGTGTCGAAGATGGCGGCGTCCAGAGCCCCGGGCACGGTGCTTGGGCTCCAATTCACGGCGGTGTTGAAGCTGCCATTGACCGGCAACGCCCATGAAATAGGTGCCGCGGAGGCCTCTGACATACCCGCGGTAATCCATGTGGCCAAGAGTACATTCGCGCACATCCACAGCTTCCGCCCAAATGTGTGATTCAATCCCATAGTCTGTCACCCTCACTCCCGAAGGACATGATTCAGATCGAGGTCGTCGCAGGTGGTATGGTGGTATACTGAGATCGAAACAGAAGTGCCGCTTAACCACCCGCCTTTATCATAACGGGTCTATTGTAACGTCTTTATCCCTGATTTCCAGGGTTTTCATCCACCTTCCCTATCTTGTCAAAACCCCGCAAAGTGCTCCTGTGCGGGCCGTGATGCGGGCTGGTATCCTTTGCGCCCATGCCTTGGACGATCTACCGGTACATCCTCAAGGAGTTGCTCAAGCTCATGGCCCTGTCGGCCCTGGTGCTGGTGACGATGATCAGCTTCGCAGCGGCGATCAAGCCGATGTCCGATGGGTTATTGGGGGCCGGGGCGATGCTCAAGTTCGTGGGGTACTCCGCCCCGACGATGCTGGGGTTTGTCCTGCCGTTTGCCGGGGCGTTCGCCAGCACGCTGGTCTTTATCCGCATGGCGGCCGACAACGAGGTCCTGGCGTGCAGCGCCAGCGGGATCAGCTACGCCAAGATCCTCGCCCCGGTCGCGGCCCTGGGGCTGGTCCTGACAATGGGGCTTTTCTACCTGTCGAACTTCGTGGTCCCCGGGTTTTACCGGGCCGCCGCCGAGACCCTCGAGAGCGATCTGTTGACCGTCCTGGTCACGCAGCTCAATCAGAACCGCCCGTTTACGGAGATCGACGGCATCGTCATCTACGCCGACTCCGCGGTGCAGAGGCCCGTGCCCTTCGACCCCAAGGACGCCACTAAGTTCAAGGACGCCACCAAATTCATACGTCTGACCGGTGTGGCGGTGGGGGAGTTGGACGATCAGAACCGGGTCACCGCCGACAGCACCGCGAAGGTCGCGAATATCCTGCTGTTCCAGAAGCCGGAGGGTTCGTATGTGACCTTGAAACTGCTTGAGGCGATGCGATACGTGCCGGAGGTCGGTGAGTTGCAGTATTCCCGCAGCCTGGAGATCGGTCCGGAACCCTTGCCCAGCCCGTTCAGCGACGACCCCAAGTTCCTGTCCTGGCCTCAGCTGCGGGCGCTTGACCGTGAGCCCGACCGTTTCGGTGATGTGCATGACGCCAAGGTTACGCTGGCACGCCAGGTCGCCGCCGCGGAATTACGGACATCGATCCGCCAGCAGATGAAAGTCGAGCAGGGCCAGGTCGGTGTGGTGTTGTCAGGCCACCGCCAGGGCTATCTGATCAAGAGCCCATCCGTGCGGACAGTCAGAGGGGCATTGATTCTTAAATCCAGCGCCGAGCAACCGATCACGGTCGAATACCCGGTCCACACAGAAGAGCACCCCTACGACGGCCCGGTCCAACGCCATATCGAAGCGGTATCCGGCCAGATCACGATCAAGCCTCCAGACGAGCGACAAAGGGGCGTCAGGCCCACCGCGTCGGTCGAGCTTCGTGAAGTCCGGATGTTCAAAGTGCCAGGTACTGACCCCGCCACCGAGAAATCCACCTACACGCTGCCACCGATGGTCTGGCCGACGCCGGTGGTCGATCCTGATATCGATGACAAGCCGATCGAAGCCCTGCTCACGGTCGCGGAGCGTCACTACGGCCGTTCACCCTCGGTCGATCGAGCAAGAGATGGACTGGACAGCAACATCCAGAAGCTGGGGCGGAAGATCATCTCGCAGTTGCACGAACGCGCCGCGTCGGCGATCACCTGCCTGATCCTGCTGGTCTTCGGTTCGGTATTAGCGATCCACCTCAAAGGCCAGATGCCGCTGGTGGTGTTCTTCTGGAGCTTCCTCCTGGCGGTCGTGTCGATCATCATCATTCATACCGGCCAAAACCTGGCGATCACCCAGCGGGCCAGTGTCCCGGGGGGGCTGGCGGTGCTCTGGGCCGGGAACGCCGGGATGACGTTGGCGACGTTTATCGTTTATCGCAAGCTGGCGAGGAATTAAAAAACAGAAAAGCAGAACAGCCTCAACATCGGCCTGAGCCGCTAAATTTTGAAAGCAGGAAATACAGACCCCAGACCCTAATACCCCCTCCATGAAAACCCTCGACCGTTACATCATCCGTCAGTTTGTCGTGAATTTCGCGATCCTTTACGTCGTGTTGATGACGCTGTTTGTCGTGGTGGACCTGATCGTCGACCTGGACGAGTTTCTCGAAGCGGGCCGGAACTGGGCACGCAGGCAGACGGTCGCCCGCCAGGCGGATCGGATCGGCCAGCCCGCATCAACGATCATGGACCTGATCGAGCACGACGCCGACGCGGAACAGGTCGCCCATCGTCTGCGCATCGATGTGGCCCAGGCCCGGGACCTGCTCGACGGCGCCACCCCAGGCTTGGTATTGCGGACCATCGGCGTCTTCCGCACGGTCGGGGACTACTACGGCCCGCTGGTTATCCTTGTCTACGCCTTCTTCTCCGGGCTGGTCGTCGTCGCCGCGATGGGGTTCACATTGACCGGCCTCGGCCGAAACCGCGAACTCACCGCGATGGTTTCCAGTGGCATCAGCCTCTACCGCGTCGCCATGCCGATCCTGATCACGGGGATCGCGTTGAACATCCTGGCGCTCCCCGTGCAGGAGTTTGTCATCCCGCACCTGGCGGGCAAGCTCAGCCGAAAAAAATCACACATCAAGAACCAGAGCGTCGAGCATTTTGCGTTCCAGTACGCGCCCGATGGCGCGGGCAGCCTGGTCAGCGCATCGCGGTTTGATGCGGAACACGAACAGCTCACCGACGTGCGCGTCGTGATCCGTGACCCCGAAGGCTTGCAGACCCGCAAGATCACCGCCGCCCAGGGACTCTGGGACGAAGACCGGCAGGGCTGGGAGCTGATCG
>JAJDCV010000312.1 GCA_029260675.1 Phycisphaeraceae bacterium | reverse complement strand
CCGGGGAGGCTGCGCTGAGAGGGATCGAGAGTGATTCACTGCCACCGGATTGAGCGCTCGGGTTGGCGGGGTCGTTTTGGGGTGGGGCGGTGGGTGCTGGCGGGGTCGGGTCCATCTCGATCGGTGCGCCGGGTGTGGGCTCCTGCTGTTTTTGTATCGCGGGTTGTTCGACGATCGCGTGCCTGGCCAACAGTTCGCGGTAATCGTCGTAGGCGATCCAGGCGATGTTGGTCACCGAGGCGTTGGCACGACCGGCCTGCAGTTCGGTCGGCGTCGGAAGCGGGCGGTCCTGCTCGGGCGGCGTCGTTGGTTTCCGCCCCACTGTTCCGGTCAACCCCACGCCCCAGACCGGGACCAGCGCGGCGTGCAATATAAACGCGAACACCGCACCGATGATCAGGGGCAGTTTGGATTCTCGTTCCATCATTAGTCGGTCTCGATTAACCGCGAAGGCGCGAAGAGCGCGAAGCCGATCAAGGCGTTTTTCCCACAGATTTTAACAGATTGACAAAGATTAGGATGTGGCGGGCGGCAAAGTTTTTACAATCTGTGCTAATCTGTGAAAATCTGTGGGCCACTCTTCTCCGCCTTCCTTCGCGCTCTTCGCGCCTTCGCGGTTGATCCAATGCATCACGGCGATGTACTGTCGCCGACGATATTAAAATCCTCGATCCCCGCACGGCGGACACGCTCAATCAAACTGATCAGCAGCGGGCCACGATCCACGATCCCCCCCACCGCCCCCGGTTCCTGCTCACGTGCCGTGGACAAGGTGTCTTCCAGGGCCAGGAACAGCTTGGGCTTCTCGTCGAGTTGGGCGATCTCGCTTAGGCGCTGGTCCAGGCGTTCGACATCGATCAGGACACGGTTGAGGTACAGGCTGCCCTGGGCGTCGATGGTCACGGCGACGATGGACGCGGGCTTGGCGGCCTCGCCGGTGGTCAGGGTCTGCAACTGCACGGGGAGGATCTCGGCCTGCACCATCGTGACCAGGCTGTAGATGAAGAAGGTCAGCAGCAGGAAGATCACGTCGATCAGGGGCATGATCTCGACGCGGGGGGACAGGTCGTGTCGGCGGACGGTTCGCATACCCATATCCTAGCCTCGTAGCACGGGCTCCGCCGAACGGCCGGGGCGGGCCCGCTTGACGGGTGGGCGTGTAAGTGAATACTGGTGCGTGATTAAATCACCCTTTCACCCAAGTCGACCGCGTCAACTCAACCTATTGGGGAAACCAGATGACAGACGAAACACAGGACACCACAAGCCCCGAGACGAATTCCACGGGCGGGCCACCCTCTAAAGATGACTGCAATATGGCGATGCTGGCTCACCTGCTCGCGATCGTCACCGGGTTTGTGGCCCCGCTGATCATCTGGCTGATCAAGAAGGACGAGAGCCCGTTCATTGACGATCAAGGCAAGGAAGCCCTGAACTTCCAGATCACCTTGATCTTCGCCTACCTCGCGGTGATTGTGCTGTCATGTGTCACACTGGGCTTGGCATCGCCGTTGATATTCGTGCTGTTCGTCGTTGATGTGATTTTCTGCATCATGGCCGGGGTCGCGGCCAGCAAGGGCGAGCATTACAAATACCCGGTTACGTTCAGATTGATCAAGTAGACGAATCGAGTCTTATCCTCGTAAGGAATCCCATGCCTTGACGACGGCGTCGTTGGGCGTGTCGTTGACGATGGAGACCGCGCCTAGCGCGTCGGGCAGGACCAGGCGGACCCGGCCGTCGGCGACCTTCTTGTCGCTTTGCATGATGGTCATGAGCTTGTCGGTCGCGGGCAGGTCGTTGGCTTTGGTGGGCAGGCCGGTCTTTTCCAGTAGCGAGATAAGGCGGTCGACTACGGTTGTGTCGCAGCGCCCGCTTGTTGCGGCGAGCCTTGCGGCGGCGATCATGCCCAGGGAGACCGCCTCGCCGTGCAGGTACCGGCCGTACTCGGTGCCGGCCTCGATGGCGTGGGCGAAGGTGTGGCCGAAGTTCAGGTGAGCCCGCACGCCGGCTTCCTTTTCATCTTCCATCACGACCGCGGCCTTGATGCGGACATTCCGCTCGACCAGCTCGACCAGTGCGTTTGAGTCCTGGTCGAGGATGGGCTGGATGTTGGCGTCGATCCAATCAAACAGTTCGGGGTCGCGGATCACGCCGTGCTTGACGCACTCGGCGAGGCCGCAGATGAAGTCGCGCTTGGGGAGGGTCTTGAGCGTGTCGGTGTCGATGACGACCAGGACGGGCTGGTGGAAGGCGCCGATGAGGTTCTTGCCCTGGGGCATGTTGACGCCGACCTTGCCGCCGACGGAGGCGTCGACCATGGCCAGGAGGGTGGTCGGGCACTGGATGAAAGGGACGCCGCGGAGGTAGCTGGCGGCGACGAACCCGCCGGTGTCGCCGACGATCCCGCCGCCCAGGGCGACGACCGGGCTCTTGCGTTCGAGACGTTCGTCCAAGAGCTTGTGGTACAGGGCCTCGACGGTCTTGAGGTTCTTATGGTCTTCCCCTGCGGTCATGGTGGTGACAAGCGGGTTGTAGCCGGCGGCCTTGAGAGAGTTCAGCGCGGTGTTGCCGTGGGTGTTGGTGATCTTGTCGTCGATGATCAGGGCGGCGCGGTCGTGGGGCGCGGTGTCACGGACGCTGTTACCGAGTGTCGACAGGAGGCCCGGGCTGATGTGGATCGGGTAGCGGTGATGGGGCAATGTTAAATCGACGGTCGCCATGCGTGCCTCGCCTGTCGTTTAAGGTTCATCGTGCTGTTCGGCCAAGCGTCGCAGCGACTCGGCGGGGTCCTGGGACAGCATAGCGTCATAGGCCGATCCTGCCGGGTGTCTGCCGTGGTCTGAATCATTGAGGCGGGGTCGGCTCAACCGCCGGACGTATAGATACAGCACCGCCAACGCGAGGATCAACCCCGTCATCGGGAGGAACCAGATCACCGGGCCGGTGGAGTCGGCGGCGGCTACCGAGGGCGACCGGGCCACGAACGTGAGGTAGCGCGACGGCTGGCCGTCCTTGTCACGATCCGCCCAGACCTTGAAGAACCGGGCCACGACACGGACCGACGAGCCGGTGCTTGGCGGGGTTAATTTTTCGTCTGGATCAACAAAGTAAACTACCGCGACCTGCTCGGGGTCGTCGCGGACGAGCAGGACCCACTCGGATAAGGCGTCGCCCCACTGCCCGGATCGGACCAGGTTGTAGCGCCGCGCCCGGCCGGCGAACCGGCCCTCGATCAGGTACAACTCTCCACGTTTCGCAGCCGGGTCATTCAGGAGCGCGTCGTAGCCGGGGACGGTCGCGCCGGTCTCGTCGTATTCGTCCCAGGTCAGCGCGTTCTCGATCAGCGGGTAGAGGGCCGACTCGTCCAGACGGGCGCTGTCGTCCACAGCGGTGTCCAGGCGGGTTCGCTGCGTGTCGGTCAGCGGTGGCATGGCCGTGGCGGCGATCAGGATGAGAGCCCATAAAGACATGTGGGCTATTCTAAACGAATCGAGTGAATCGCCCGTGGGACCGGCATCGGCAATTCCGGTATCATCCACGTTTACAAGCGGAATCCGGCCGTCCCCGGAGAAGAATCACCCGATATGACCAGCGCTACCGAATCTAAACAAGCCGTCCAACCCCTGGAACTGCCCGCCGGCGTGGCCGGACAGGTGGTCCCGATCGTGGACTT
>JAJDCV010000311.1 GCA_029260675.1 Phycisphaeraceae bacterium | reverse complement strand
GTTGCCCGATCGCTAACGCGGTGAGCGCCACCCTCCGTGGTGACTTGCTGGTACGGCTCATGCGACAGGTGTACATTGATCCGGCCCAGAGCGCAAGCTAACATGCGCCTAACATCGGAGGTTTTCTACCGAGCATGTCAGAAACCTTAAATCAGAATTGGTGCGGGGGATTCCGTTGTGAGGCGCAGCACTAAGGTAACAAGGCGCGGCATTGAGTCCACCATAGGCGCAAAAAACAACGCCGGCCTTTCGACCGGCGTTGCTTGTTCATACCCTTCCGTGGTGATGATCTGTTACGCGGCCCGGCGGCGGGACGTGCTGGAAGCGGCTCGCTTGAACTTGTAGGACTTGGCCTTGGCGCCGGTGGTCTTACGAGTCTTCGCCTTCGTGGCGGTCTTGCGGGCCTTGCTCTTGGCTGGGGTGGCCTTGCGGCTCTTAGCCTTGGCAGCGGTCGTCTTACGCTTCTTGGCCGTGGTGCTCTTACGCGTCTTGGCCTTGGCGGCGGTTGTCTTACGCGACTTCGCCTTCACGGCGGTCTTGCTCTTGGCCTTGGTCGCGGTCTTGCGCTTCTTGGCGGTGGTGGACTTGCGCGTCTTGGCCTTGGCTGCGGTCGACTTGCGTGACTTGGCCTTGGCCGATGTCTTGCGCTTCTTGGCCTTGGTGGCGGGCTTACGGGTCTTGGCCTTGGCCGACGTCTTGCGCTTCTTGGCCGTGGTGCTCTTACGAGTCTTGGCCTTGGCGGTCGTCTTGCGCTTCTTAGCCTTGGCAGCGGCGGCCTTCTTGGCCTTGGCCTTAGCGGCGGCAGCCTTCTTGGCCTTGGCCTTCGCGGCAGCCAGCTTACGGGCCTTCGCCTTGGCGGCGGCTAGCTTGCGGGCCTTAGCCTTAGCGGCAGCCAACTTGCGAGCCTTCGCCTTCGCGGCGGCCAGCTTACGGGCCTTGGCCTTAGCGGCAGCCAGCTTGGCAGCCTTCGCCTTGGCGGCCTTAGCCTTAGCGGCAGCCAGCTTGCGGGCCTTGGCCTTCGCGGCAGCCGACTTAGCGGCCTTGCTCTTGGCAGGGGTCGTCTTGCGCGACTTGGCCTTCACGGCCGTCTTACGGGTCTTGGCTTTCGCCGTGGTCTTGCGAGCCTTGCTCTTGGGCGATGACTTGGTTTTAGCCTTCGCCTTGGAAGCGCTGCTCTTACGGGGGGTGCTTGCCATAATGGGAAGCCTCTCTGTCACTATGAACTATTGAGCTTTCGCCTACGCGGCGTGCTCCGGAGTCTTGAGGAAAAAAATCACTGAATGCGAAGCGAACATCGTCAAGACGCCTGTCTTTATTGACACTTATGAAAGTTTTGCGCGTGATACCGTGCTATCGGACCGCCCCGCTAAAAGGCCCGGCGTCGTAACGCGCGAGTCGACATCTAAAGCGGCAGAAGGGACTTACAAACCGCGCAGCGTGTTTTTCCCGTAAAAATCACGCTTTGCAGACAACGAATTTTTTTTTGCTGCTTTCCGCGTTACTTCGCCAAACTGACGACTCGCGGCTGGCAGAACTGGCGGTGGCCGTCGCGCGATGCGTGGTATCCGTAGCCGGATTGGCGTGCGCCGACCCAGGGTGCGCCGCAGGCGCCGCCGACGGACTTGTTCACGCCGATCATCCCGGCGTTGAGTCGGCGTGCGACCCGGCTTGCATGGTCGGGTTCACCATAGACGACGGCACCGAGGCCGAAATCGCTGTCGTTTGCCAGACGGACGGCCTCGTCTTCATCCTTGACCGTGATCACACAGGCGACCGGGCCAAATGTCTCGGTGCGGGCGATGTCCATGCTATGGGTGACGGCGGTCAGGACGGTGGGCATGACGAAGTTATCGTGGTGCCCGGTGTGGCCATACGCGACCACCGCGCCGTCGGCGATGGCTTCGTCGACTTGTTTGAGGACGTGGTCGCGCTGGCGGGCGTTGACCATCGGGCCAAGCCCCGTCCCCTCATCCAGCCCATTGCCGACCGTGACCTCGGCGCTGGCTTTCAAAAGCTCATCCATGAAGGGCTCAACGATCGACTCCGGCACATACACGCGCTCGGTGCTGACGCAGACCTGCCCGGCGTTGCGGAAGCTGTTCCCCGCGGCGAAACGTGCCGCGGCCTTGACGTCCGCGTCCTCAAGCACGATCAGCGGGTCTTTCGAGCCCAGCTCCAGGATCACCCGCTTCAGCCCCGAGCTCGCGGCGGCCATGATGTGCTTGCCGGTCTCACGTGAACCGGTGAAACAGATCAGGTCCACATCCGAAGCAACCAGCGCCTTGCCCTGATCGTCCTTCCCATGCACCACCTGCAAGACCTCCGGCGGCAGTAGGCTCTGCAACACCTCCACGTAACGCTGCGCCACGATGGGCGACTCTTCCGATGGCTTGAGGACCACCGCGTTGCCCGCCATCAGTGCAGGCAGCACCAGCCAGTGCGGCATCATCAGCGGGAAGTTCCAAGGCGTGATACAAGCGCAGACACCAAACGGGTCGTGGTAGATCGTCGACCGGGTCGTGCCGTCGTCCAGTTGCTCGGGGCTGAGCGCCTCGACGATCGCGTCCAACTCGTGATCGAGCCGCCCCACCGTCGCGGTAACTTCACCCCGGGCTTCCTTGATGGGCTTACCCATCTCCAAGGTGATCAATCTAGCAAACTCGTCGGCCCGGTCCTCAATGAGTTGACCCAACGGCCTAAGCGCATCACGCCGTTCGCTTAACGACATCGCGCCCCATGCCGGCTGCGCAGACCTCGCCTTGCTGACCACACCGGGCACCTGATCCCCGGGCGTAACCGTGACCTCACCGACCACCGACCCGTCGTAGGGGTTGATCGACGTGAGTTTCATTTCAACATGGCCTGGGGGCGTGCGTGAAACGGTCATATCTGGGCCCTGGTATTTACTCGACAACACGTTTAGCGAAGCAGAAGCGGTTGGCGCGTTTCTCGTTGTAGTCCGGGTCGTCAGGGTCGAGGCTGAGGATCCGGACGCCCGGCCCGCCGGACTCGAGCATCTTGTTGTCGCCGAGATAGATGCCGGTGTGGTTGATCCGGCCGCGCGAATTCAGGAAGAACATCAGATCACCCCGCCGCATCCCGTCGCGGTGCCAGCGTGTGGCGGTCAGCCTTCCGACCAGTGCCTGCTGGTCCGTGTCGCGGGGCAACAGCACGCCGATTGTGGCGAACGAATGCCGCACCAAACCCGAACAGTCCACGCCATCAGCCGTCGTGCCGCCCCACTTGTAGGGCGTACCGATCCACTGGGACCCCGCCTGGATCGCCGGGTCGGTGCGCGTGGGGTCTGTCTGGGGCAGCGCCGCGTTCAGGCCCTCGTCATCCACGCGCTCAATGTCTTCACCCCGGATGTACCCGACGTACCCGTCCCAGGCGTGGCAGTAATAGAAACCGCCCACCGCCGGCTTCAGCAGGTACACCGGGTCGCCGCGGCGCGACTGCGTGACCGTCTCGCTCTTGGCGTCCGGATCGTGGTACAGAAACGCGCTCTTGGCGGTAACCACACCGAAGCACTTTTCACCCAGTGACGCAGCGGGCATCAGCTCAATCTGGTCATCAATAACCTCAAAACCCAACACACCCAAAAACGCGACCAACGCCACGCGCTGCTCTGGGAATTCGATGTGCCCCGTTAATACCACCGCCCCTCGACCCGCGTCCCAATCCGCCTGCGCATCAAACGCCATCAGCCTCGGGTCGTTCAATGCCGAACGTCTGAACAGCGACAGGTACTGCGGCAGCCGCCCGGGTGTGCCTTTCAGATCGGGCTGGGCCTGGAGGATGATCCGCTCGAAGAACAACTGCGTGCGGGACTTGCCCTCCGATCGCATCGGCATGCCCCGGCGTATCTCGCCGGGCTGCTCCGGCTCCGCGGGCCCGGGGGCTCCGGAGACTCCGGACGACACAGCCAGGCATAGCGTCGCGGCGATCAATATTAATACCGGCACTTGAAACACCATACCCAGGCACGTTGTCATCAGTAACTCCTAGAAATACCTGCGCCTCACGATTCATATAAACCACGATTTCGGCCGGCATAAGCCACCCAGGCCCCCCATCTCCCCCGGGCACACAAAACAGTTTTTTACTGCGCTTTTTTTACGCCTTGGTCGATAATACAGTTTAACAGGCCGGCCCCATCCCCGCCGCCTATGAAGGAGTATGTCATGCTTGGGGAACTAAAGCTGGATTCCGTCAGGCCCCTGGTCCGCTACGTCGATGAGGACCAGGCGGTGATCGATACTCACTTCCATACCACCGGGTCGATCTCTAACGCCAACCCCGGCTTCACCGGCGAGGCCGACGTCCACATCACCATCCAAGGGCTGGACGGCTTCCTCGACGAGGGCCAGACACGCACCCCCGTGTGCAACGGCGAAGGCTCCGTGCGCTTCGAGGTCGTCTGCCCCCAACGCTGGTGGCCCGCCGGGATGGGCGATCAGCCGTTGTACTCGCTGACGCTGCGCCTGGTCCAGGGCGACAGCATCGTCGATCAGAGCACCGTCACTTTCGGGTTCACCAGTGTCCGACGCGACGGTAACGATGACGCACAGGACACACCCGGTTTCCTGGTCAACGGCCAACACTGCAAGATCCAGAGCGTCATCATGGTCGACCGGGTCGATGAAAACACGCTCCTGCCGGCAACCGGTGATTCGCTGCTGATGGTACGCGACCACTACGGCCCGGACCTACTGTACGAAGCAGCCGACCGCGCAGGGGTCTTGCTGGTCCAGTCCGTCCCTATCAGCGCCCAGGGCACGCCCAGCGAGGAAGTCGCCAAGGAAGTCGACCGGCTCGCCGCCCACCCCTGCCTGGCCGGCTGGTTCGTCGGGCACCTCGGCGATGTCCGAGACAACGTCACACAACGCATCAAGGCACTGGACCCGACACACACCATCTTCGAACGCTTCCCAGACCCCCACGCGTCCTGACTGAAGCAGACAGCGCGCGCGAACATATCGGCCCCGGCATCAGTAAGATAGGGTGATGAGACACACACTATCCGCCGTACTATTGTTGCTACTGACGTTCACCGCCTGTGCCGACGAACCGGCCACCACCGCAGCAGACACGCAGCCCGCCGCAACGCCGTCCTCCGGTCAGGAACCCACGGCAACGCCCGCCACAGCCCCCGACACGCAGCCGGCAACAAGGCCTTCTGATGATCAGGGCGCGGAGGGCTTCAAACCGGTGCAAGCATACCCGCCTGAAAAAGCCCACGCCGAGGCCTGGCTCGATCGGATCGAAGCCGCGGCGAACGATGTCACGTCGCTCACCGCGGACCTGCGCTACGACCGCAACCAGTTGCTTTTGGGCGATGAGCAACGCCGCTTCGGCACGCTGGTGTACCAGGCCGGCCCCCCGCCGAAGTTCCAGGTCCATTTCAACAAGAAGCTGGTTGACGATCACTGGTCCCAGCCCGACCTCTACTACATTTACGACGGGCGTTGGCTACTCAAAAGCGACCACGAAAACAAGACCGCGAACCGCTACCAGCTTGTCCCCGACGATGAGAAGGCGGGTGCTGAGATGGCATTGGGAGAAGGCCCGTTCCCGATCCCCTTGAATCTCAAGAAGGAAAAGGTGCTGGCGAGGTTTGAGGCGGTCGTCATCCCGCCCGCCGATGACGACCCGGCAAACAGCGTCCACCTCCAACTGACCCCCCGGGAAGAGATCGAAACTGATCTGACCACGATCGACCTGTGGTTCGACCGCGACACGCTGCTACCGACCGCCGCGTCCACATTGGATGATTCGGAAACACAGACAATCGTGCGCCTGACCGAAACCATCACCAACCCCGAGTTGCCCGAACAATCTTTCGACACCGCGCTTCCCACCGAGCCCGGCTGGCAAACGGATGAGAACCGGATCCAGGAAGAAGCCGAGTAAGACTCAAGGTAGCGCAGCAATCAGCTTATCGATCTGCTCCAACGTGTTGTAAAAATGCGGGCTGACGCGCAGCCGACCCTCGCGCAACGCAATGACGATCCGCTGCTTCTCCAACTCGTTAACGATCTTGCGGTGATTATCGACACCACCCAACCTTTCCGGGGCGTTGACAATCACGATCCCGCTGCGTTCATCAGGGTCGTCACGCGGGCTGAATATTTCGTAGCCCTTCTCAACCGCGCCTTCACAAAACCGCGAGGTCAACGCATCGACTCGCTGCCAGACGTGTTCGATACCAACCTCCAATAGCAGGTCGATGCTCGCCCCAAGGCTGTGGATCCCCGGGAGGTTCCAACTCCCCGGCTCGAACCGGCGTGCGTCCGGCTGGAACTCGAACCGGTAGTCGCCGTAGTTCTCGGCATCAACCATGTTCATCCACCCAACCACCGACGGGCGGACCAGACGGCAAAGCTCCTCCCGGCAATAAAAGATCCCCGCGCCCTCCGGCCCGAGCATCCACTTGTGCCCGTCGGCTGAGAGGAAGTCGATCCCCATGGCCTGCACATCCACCGGCAGCACACCGACGCTCTGGATCGCATCCACGCAGAGATACCCCCCCGCCATGTGGACCATCTCGCTGATCGGCCGAAGGTCGATCCGATGGCCGCTGGCGAACTGAACGTGCGAGATCGACACCACCCGCGTGCGATTGGTGATCGCATCACAGACATCCTCGGCGTGGATCCGCCCGTCAGCCCCCTGCTTCACCTCGATCAACTCGACGCCCAGGCGCTTGAGATTCTCCCAGGGGTAGCGGTTGGCCGGGTACTCGACGTTGGGGATCACGATATTGTCCCCGGGCTCGAAATCCAGGCCGTTGGCGACCAAAGACAGCCCGGACGACGTATTAGGGATAAAGGCTATCTCCCGGGAGCTTTCGGCGTTGATCAGCCTCGCGGCGGCCCGCTTGACCTCGACCGCCCGCTTGTACCAGCCGGCATCGACATAAGCGATCGATTCGGCCTGGTCCGCAAACCTCCGCAGGGCGGCCGCAGCCGGCCGGCTGATCGGGGCGACTCCGGCATGATTGAGGAATACCATCTCCTGGAGAATCGGGAACGTGTCAGAGAAGTCCTTGTGCATGTCAGTCATGGGAACAGCCGATCTTGAATACGGGTAATCACACGGGCACACACATGATAAAACGCAAACGATCGACCTGCCTGCTGCTCGCTGTCCTGCTTGGGCTCACCCCCCACGCCATCAGCGATGAGCCCGGCCCGCCCCCCGGCCCCCCGGTGCCGCCGGTGCATCACGAGCCCGCCGCCCGTCAGGACGCCCCGCTGCTCCCGCAGATCGAGCCGTCGTCGCTGGTGCAGGCGCTGATCGACGATCCGCTGAACGATCCAAAGACCCGCACCGACCTGCTGATCTTCCACGGCCGATGGGACAGCCTGCCCGATGAGGTGGAACTTTCTCTCAACCAGCGCGCCGCGCTGGCGATGCTGCGCTACGACTTGGATGCACCCGAGTTGATCGATCCCGAGACGGACGTGCTGCTGCGTGCCCGGGCGGCGCTGCATCGCGGCGAACCGGCGGACGCGATCACATTGCTTATTGACGAAGACACCGCGCAGGCGGCGTTGCTCCTGTCACAGGCCTATGAACGGTTGGGACAAACCGCCCAGGCTGTTGACGTGTTGACCCCCTGGCGTGAGAAGCTGCGCACCGACGAGATCAACGACCCGGCGGAACTCACCGCCGCGGCGCAGGGGCTCGCGGCACTGGCGCGTCTGCAAGGCCGACCCGCGCAGGATTACCAGCTCGTGTTGAATCTGCTTGGCCGGGTCCGGCAGGAGTTGGACCCCGGTTACTGGCCTGCCCTGATCGCCGAGGCCGACCTGTTGATCGAAAAGGACAACGCCCGGGAAGGCGTCGAAGCCCTGACCGCGGCGCTGGAATTAAACGAACAGTGCGTCGAGGCCTGGACCGCCCTCGGCCGATTGGCGGTCAACGGCTACGCCTTCGACCGGGCGGGCGCGGTCGTCGAGAAGCTGCGTGAGATCAATCCATCGAACCCGCTTTCGGACCTGATCGAAATTCGCAGCCTGCTGCAGCAGCGCGATGTTGCCGGGGGACGGGCGATCATTGAAACCAATCTATCTCGCTACCCCGAGCACCGCGAGCTGCTGGCGCTTCGCGCCGCGGCCACCGCCTTGACCTACGACGAACAGGCGACACGGGCCGCCATCACACGCTTCGAACAGCTCTCGCCCGGCAACCCCCTGGCGGCCTACACCGTCGGGACGTTCCTCGCCTCGGCCCGTCAGTATGACCAAGCCGAGGTGTTGCTCCGAGAGGCGGTGGCGCTTTCCCCCAACTGGCCCACGCCACGGATCGAGCTGGGGCTGCTGCTGATGCAGGCGGCCCACGACGAGGACGCCCAGAAGGAGCTGGCCGCGGCGACACGGCTGGACCCCTTCAACAAACGCGCCGCCAACCAGTTAACCATGCTCAATGACCTGCTGGCTTATGACAAGATCGAGACCGAACACTTCATGATCCGCTTCAAACCGGGGATCGACGAAGCACTCGCCCGTGACATGCCCGAAAAACTCGAGGCGATCTACCGCGACGTCACCGCCGCGTTCGACCACAAGCCCAGGCGCATCACCCGGATCGACCTGATGCCCGACGAGCAGCACTTCGCCGTGCGCATCACCGGGATGCCGGACATCTGGACCATCGCCGCGGCGACCGGCGACGCTATTGCCATGACCCCGCCGCGCGAGGGCCCCGGGCAGCACGGCGGGTTCGACTGGCCCAACGTCGTCCGCCACGAGTTCGTCCACACCGTCACGCTCGACCAGACCCGCAACCGCATCCCCCACTGGTTCACCGAGGCCTGCGCGGTCTCGCAGGAAACCACCGAGCGCTCTTACGACACGTATCGACTCCTCGCCGAAGCGCTGCAAAAAGACAAGCTGTTCGACCTGGATCAGATCAACTGGGGCTTTATCCGCCCCAAGACCCCCGCCGATCGGCCGTTGGCCTACGCGCAATCCGACTGGATGCTCGAATACATCGCCGTGCGCTACGGTCACCGGGCGATCGTGGAACTGTTGAAGCTTTACGACCAGGGCACCCCCGACACCGCCGCGCTGCAGCAAGTCACCGGCGAGTCGGCGCAGGCGTTCATGTCGGGTTTCAAAGCCTGGGCCGGGGACGAGGTCAACCGATGGGGCCTTTCACCACCACCCGCTACCGGACGGATCGCAGAGGTGCTGACCGGCTCCGGCGAACCTACGACCGATGACGAACTCGCCACACTGCTCGAAAATCACCCCGGGAACCCCGGCCTGCTTAAACAGATCGCACTGCGTGCCCTGGATCAGCCCGACGCACAGATCGCACGCCGCGCCGTGTTGCGATACGCCGACAGCCGACCGGTCGACCCCTGGCCTCACCGGGCGCTGGTCGAGCTGGCTTTGGCGCAGGGCGTAGTAGGCGAGGCGATCGGCTCGCTTGAGTACCTCGACCAAACCGAACCCGCATCCGGCCGCTGGGCGGTCGAACTAGCCAAGGCGTATCGAGGTAAAGGCCAATATGTCCAGGCACTATCCGCCATCGAGCGGGCCCTGGACCGTGAACCCTATCACGCGAGTTATCGTGAGATGGCGGCGGCCATCGCGTTGCAGTCTGAAAACCCCGACAGGGCACTAGACCACCTCTACGCCGCCGGGCTTATCGAACCCGACCGCGCGATCCATCAGATCAGGCTCGCCGCCATGTACCAGAAACTGGGCCGCCCCGACGACGCGGACGCCGCAGCGAAAAAAGCGATTGAGCTGGACGCCAATGCACCGGTTCAGAAGTTCTTGAAAGACGTGCCTTGAATAAGCCCTGAATGAGCCCAGGAATATCCGCCCCCATCATTCGTCGTCATCCCCGAACAGACGTTTCTCCGCGAGCTGCCCGGCCTGGGATCGGGCCCGTTGATTTAACACCGCCTCGGCCAGCTCGGCGTCGCCGGGGTAGGTGATCTTCAGGTTCGCGGTCTCGCCCTCGACTACATGCACCGTTTCGCCAAGCGCCTCGATCAGCTGCGCATCGTCGGTGATGCCCTTGGGGTCTACGTCGCCATCGGCAATACGCTGATAGGCCCGACGCAAAAGCCCGGCCTCAAAGACCTGCGGTGTCTGAACCGCCACCAGCCCGCTGCGGTCGACCGTCCTGACAACGCACCGCGCTGGCACCGTGTCTTTCCCGGCGGTGCCAAGGATCGCGTCCAGCGGATCGGCGTCATCCTCTGGCACGGCAGCGTCTTCAACCTGCTTAAGCGTCGAACCCACATCGCAGCCCGGGATCACGGCGTCGAACTTCAACGCCGCTTGAAAGACCCGGTCGATCAACGCTTCGCTTACAAGCGGTCGGGCCGCGTCGTGGACCGCGATATGGGTGGCGTCGTCGTCGACGGCTTGTAGTGCTTTGGCAACGGTTTCCCAACGCTCGGCTTCTCCGCCGGCCACGAGTTCGACCCCCATGAACCCCAGCT
>JAJDCV010000310.1 GCA_029260675.1 Phycisphaeraceae bacterium | reverse complement strand
CCAGTTCCTGGACCCAACGCTCGATCTGGTCCATCACTTTGGGCGAGGCCACCGCCATGATCCAGTTCCTTGCCAGGTCCGCCTGCAGGACGATCGGCGTGTTGCTACGCTCCACGAAGACGACACGCTCTTCACCGTTCTTATTCTCGCCCGGCCCGGATGAAAACATCTCCTTGGCCTGGTCGCCGAGCTGCCCGGCGATAATCAGACGCACCATGGAAACAATCTCGCTGGCGTCGCCGTGCTTAACCTGGATAATCCGCTCGACCGTCTGGTCAGCACGAGGAACGTCCAGCCGCTTGACCAACTCCTCGATCCGGCCGAGGTTTGCCGCCGCATCGGTTACGATCATCCGGTTGATGTTGGGGTCCGCAACGATGAACGCATAATCCGGCAGCATCGGCAGGATCACATCTTTAAGCTTCATCACGTCGTAGTGTTTCAGCTCGAATACCTTGTCGACGATCTGTGACTGATCCTCAAGGTCCGCAACCGTTCCGCCGACTGGCACAACCCGCCGGCTGACCCGCCGGGCTTCGGCGATAGGCAGCATCTCAATCTGTTTTCGGCCCTCCAGCACCATCACGCCCTGCTGACGCAAGGCGTTGCCGATCACCTCGAAAGCCTCTTTTGTGGGCATCTTCTCCTGAGCCATGATCGAGATCTTCTTGTCCTTGATCGACTCGTGAATGATCACCGGCTTACCCAATTCACGCATGAAGAATTGTGCGATCTGCGAGAGCTCCGCGTTGTTGAAGGATACGGCAACCAGCCCGGCCTCGGGGTCGTCGGCCTCCCCCTCGGGGCCGTTGGCTTCTTCGGGACCGTCGGGCTTATCCGTACCGGTGCTGGCTGTTTGATCGTTTTCCGCTCCGGGCGCCGGGCCTTCATCCGCCCTTGCCCCGGGCGAGGCGTACAGCAGCAGTGCCAGCGCAAGCGCGCCGACCCAACACCATAAGAGGCAGCGGAGCGGGTTTTTTAATCTGGCAACGGATGAACGCATGGTGTGCTCCGTGTTACTGAATTCCCGGTCTGACTGATCACCTATCTCACTTAGTCCCCGAAGGTCTGGTTGATGCCGGCTGTGTCGTAGATGGCTGTGTCGCCGCCGGCTTTCTCGACGCATCCTTCGTGGCTTTTTCCTCTACCTTGCCTGCCTGGATCTCTGCGTCCTGTGTGGTTTCATCTCCCGCCTCGGTCTGCGCGTCCGGCCCGGCCTCGCCCTCTTGAGAGTCGCCTTGCACGGGCCCTGCCGGGGGCTCCCAGCCATTCACGCCCAGCGTGACGGCCTCCCCTTCGTGCTCCAGCTCGACCCAGTTACTGCCTATCGCCTTCACCGTAGCCCCGTTGTGTGATTCGCCGATGCCTATCGAAATCCCACCGGGGTAGAGCACACGGTCACCCAGGACACCGATGATCCCCCTGAAGTCGGGCGGCACCTGTGTCATAAACAGGCCTCGCGCCTGGATCCGTGCCAACGCCTTGGCGACGGGGTCGGGTTTCTTTTCCGTGTCGTCTTGTGTGTCATCCCCTTCTTTGACACCGTCATCGGTCGGCGGCTGGGGGGCCCCCGCGTCGGCACTATCGTTTGCCTCCTCTGGTGCATCAGGCGGCGCTTCTGTTGGTGGATCGAGCCTCAGCGTGAGTGCCTGAGCGCGCGTCGATACCCGCCAACCGGTCCATAGGCCGGCGAATAACATCAACGTGATGATCGCAGCGACAGCCATCAACACCGTGACGGTGATCGTGGGGACACGCGCTCGCCATGCGTGGATCATGAATCCTCCTCTTCCAAAGCCGGTGTGGACAGAAGCATATTCACCGACCAGTTGCCCCGATCGTCGGGCTTGGTCATTGTCAGATCGAACCGATCCACAATGATCAGCTGCTCGGCGTTCTGGATCGCGGCCAGAGCCTGGGGCAACGCCTCCGGCCCGCCGGCACAACGCACACGCAACGACACCAACACCACGCCCGGCGCTTCGCGCAGCTTGCGCACCCCCTGTGGCTCGACGCTTAACACGCCAAGACCCCCCTGCCCTAACGCCTTCTGAACCGACTGCGGGAAACTGATCTGAACCCGCTGGACCGGCAACAACGCATCCTCAACGCCGGGCCCAAAACGTGCACGCTGACGCATAACCACGGCGTCCCGGCGATCGAGCTTCTGTTCGATCGCCGCCATCCGCGATTCGCCATCCAACACCACGGCGCGCAGGTCACGCCAGTGCGCCGCCGCCGGCATCACCACGATCCGCAGGATCAGCCCCAAGCCGATGACGGCTGAGCCGATCCATACCGCCCGTCGGTCGCGCGCGGTCAGTGCCATACGACACCTCCGTGAGCCAACAGGTCAGATGCTAGAGATTTACCACGCATATAAAACATACCTTTGCTTATTCCGGCTGGTCTTTTCCCTCGACGGGTTCCTCGGGCTTCTCGGGCTTCGGCTCCACGAACGCACCGAAATACTTTGGCGAGGCGGTCGCGGTGATATCAAACTGGGTTTTTTCGCCGGCACCGGTCTGATTCTGTAACTGCACCGCCCAGAGTGTCCGGACCTTGGCGAGTGCTTCCGTCAGCTTGCCGACCGCGTCGGCAGAGTCTTGCTTACCCGTAATCCGCACCGTACCGCCGCGCTCATAGGTCAGGCCGTCGAACATGAAGCCCTGTGTCTTCTGACCGATCTCATCGATGATCGCCAGAGGGATCGGGCCGGACGTCTCCAGATAGCGCGCGACCTGGATCTGCTGATCGAGTTGCGACAGGCGATCCTGATCCAGCACACCGCCGTCGATCAGATGATTGACCCCGCTGGCACGGTAGCGGTCGGATACGTACAGCGCCATCAGCGCGATCAACAGCCAGGCCGTGGCAATGGTGGCGTATTTTCGCAACCGCACATCCATGACCGCCGCGTCGGTCTGGTCGGCGAACCGTATGGCAGGCGTCACGGGCTCGAAACACGAAGCCGCGGCGCTCGCAGCGATCACAGCCGCGACGTCCCGGGCGTCGATATCCGTGATATCCCCGTAACGGCTCCAGGCATCCATCGGCATCCCCAACACGCCTTCACCGAGTTCCGACAGCCGCTGCCGGGACGCTGTCGGACAAACCAACTGGCAGCGAACCGGCCGATGATCCGGGGGGATGGCGCCCAGCAACTCGTCATGCGCGTCGCTTAGACGGGTTGCCCAGCCGTTGTGTTCGGGCCCCTGGGCACACGACACATCACATCCGCCCTCAATCATCGATACGCCCTTAAGCTCGCCATCGACCACGAGGACGAATGCGCTGCATGTCTCATCGATCGACAGGACCAGCGATGCACCACCCGGCACGTTTCCACCGGCCGTTAGCAGGCGGGCAAGCGCCATCGTGTCAGAGATGACCGACACAACCTGTGCCTTATCCGGGAGCGCAGCCAATGCTACATCAACATCTGATCGGTCCATCGCATGGATCCATAGATCCTGGCCGTTACGTCCCCGGCACCATCCCCAGCGCACCTGGTCCTCGCCGCCGGGCAGCATCGTTTCAACCTGGGCCGCCACGACCTTGTCAAGCACCGCGTCCTCGGCCCGGGGTGCCGCGATCTTCCGGAACATCCCCACATGATCGGCTACCGCAATGCCCAGCGGCAGGCCGCGGTCTTCCGGCCGCAGCCTGGACATCAGCGCTTCGATCTTGCCCCGGTCATCATCCCCGCCGACTCGTTCAACAGCATGCTGCGCCGACACACGGAAACCCAACCTAACACGCTCGATCATGACAAGGTGCCAGGTATCCTTCGTGCCATACAGGCCAAGCGCCGCCCCGATGTGTTTGCCGTTGTGTGAAGTCATTCGCTCTGCCACCAATAAACGATTTGAGGTAAGTCGCCGCCCCGATCAATGACCGCCACGATGCTCCGGCTGGCACCCGAGGGCGTGTAGCCGGTACTGCGGACCGTGAACACGTTCGAGCGGACCGTCAGGTAATCCGCGGCCTCGCGGAACTGCCCCTCGGTCAGTGCCCCGGACGTGAACAACTCACCCAGTTGAGTAAATGCCCCGGAAGACGCGCGGCGCTCGACCACCGCGTCGGCCACCGAAGCGTTAAAGGTCGGGATCGCTTCAAGCGCAGCCCGGCTGGCGGTGTTGACGTTCACGCGACCCGCCAGGCGGTCTTCATCTTCCAGCGTGAGTGACTCGTAGTGCTCCGCGATCCACTCGATCGTCACCTCGTTGGTCTTGTCTTCCTCGTCAGCGCCATCACCCTGCCCTCTTTCACCGATGAGATCGAAGATCGAGTTGATATCTCCGGCACGCTCAACAACACGGTCGGCCAGCGGCTGCGTGAAATTAAATCTCGCGACCAGGCTGGAAGCGTCGGCGTTCTTGAGGTTGACCCGATCTGTATTAGTAAGCGTCTTGTTTAATTCGTATGAGTAGACCGTGGCGATGCCGCTGATCCCCCGGTCCAGCTTGCCGTCGGCGGAATCTGTTGGCCAGGTTGTTTCGCCGTCGTTCTCACGCCGGTCCAGCAGCCCGTCGCTATCCACATCCTCCCCGAAGAAGTCGCCCCGTGTGATCCCCTTGACCAACAGCAACTCGCGCGACGTACGCATCGGTCCGTTCCGGATCTCGTAGGGCCGATCCAGACCCTGGTAGTAGCCGCGCTCGGCGCCGCCGGGCTCCGCCTCCTCGTTGCCGTCGACCCAGTCGATCAGGGGGGCGACCTGCGTGGGATCGAGCTGATCGATCCGCGAGAGCAGCCTGCGGTCGGCACGGTTGAGATTAATCCGTGACGCCTCATCATCGAGTCCGTAGCGCGGTTTATCCCCGGCTGTCCCCTCGCGTGGCGGCGCAGCCACACGCAAGACGAATCCTTCAGCCAACTCAACATCCTGAAACGCCAACAGGTCGCTGAACCACAGGTCGGACGTGCCATCATATGCCGTCGCGTCGTCGGCGAGCACGCCCAGTGCCCGCTCGACACCTGCGCGGGCGAGCCAGTGAGCCCTGACCGCATCGAGTTGCCCCTGCGCCTGCGATGAAGCGAGCTGGACCTGACGGTTCAGACCAAGCAACAGAAGCCCGAGTATCAGCACCAGCCACAGCACCCCGACAAGGATCGCGCCGGTGTTCCTCTTATCAACGACAGGCCGGGTGTGACTCATGGATGGCCCCCCCCACCGAAACGGTTGTCCGGCAACAGCGGCAACGCGATCATCCGCGTGTAGGCCGTAATGTCTCCGGGCTGTTCGGTATCCACCAGCGCGACCGTGACTTTTACCGCAGCCGGAAGCGCCCCCATCGATTCGGGCCAACGCGTCTGCCAGACTGCACCATCAAAGTACTCGAAATTAAGCGACACCAACCCGCTGGCGATCCGGTCGACCACGCCGCCCTCGTCGTCCGGGATATTCCGTGTCGGGTCGGTCCGCTTAGTCAGCGCCAGGCCCGTCCCGTCCGGAGAGTCCGCCAGCCTGAACTCGACCGAGTGTACGTCGTGCTCGGGTTCCCCCGGCCGGACCACCCGGCGGCTGACGCTCATCAACCTCAGGCTGTCCGCGTCGAGCCCGCGGACCTGCTCGTCCACTCCGATGAACACGCCGAAGTCATCGGCGCCCGGCCGGTAGGCGTTGGCGATCGCGGTCGTGATCGAGCGGACCGCGGCATCGGCGTCGGCCTGGACACGCTCGTGCCGATCGACTCGATTCCGCGCGCCGCTGACCTGCCACATCATCGTCCCGGATGACATCACGATCAGCCCGATCAGCGCCGACACGATCACAAGTTCGGCCAGCGTAAACCCCGCGGCACGATGGCACGCACTCGCGGCCGCGGGCTGACGCATCATGCCGGATTGTGATCGTAAATGTTTCAAAGGTCATACCAACTGACTGAAGATCGCCGCGCCTTGGGGGGGTCCTGGAACTGCGTAAAACCGACAACGGATGACGTCTGTGTACCTGTCTTCCAACGGATGGTCACCTGCACGTCGTAAAGATCACCGATGATTTCCTCCTCGATCTTTACAGACCAACTGAACCGTTCATCCAGCTCGCCCTGCGTGGGCCCCTCCCGCAGGAGCCGCGCGGGGCCGACCAGATCGATCCGAGTCATGACCTCATCCAGCCAACCGGCGGCAAGCCGCAGGTCCTTGCCCCGCCGGGCCGCCGATCCGGCCTGGCCGACCGCCGTCGCGATCGTCGCCGTGAACAGCGCCAGGATCACGCCGGCCAACAGACACTCCACGATCGTGAAGCCTCGATGTCTCGCCTGTTGATACCCAGCAACCCTACGCATCCAGATCCTCCCGCAGGTTGGGCGTCTGGCCGACCACACGATTCACCAGCTTCGACCTCCCGGTGTTCGGCTCGATCAGCAGTGACCATGTGCGATGGCCGTCGGTGAGTTGGATCACCGACGAGTCCGCCTCGCCGGTCGGTTGGAACGTAACCACGCGCCCCTCGCTGCCTTCAGACCCCTCGATCAGCACCTGTGCGAACCGGACCCGGGCGGGCAGATCAGTCGGCCTGGTGACGCCGCTGCGCAGCACGGTGTAGGCATCGTCAACATCAGGGTCGGTCGTCTCGACCTCCAGCCGGTAACCGGGTTCTTGATCCCGCCCCGCCTCGATCAGCACCACGCGACAGACCCGCTGACGTGTCACCGCGTACTGGTGGGCGTAACGCACCGCTACGTGCAGCCCGTGCGCCGCCTCGTCCAACGTTGCTTTGCTTGACGACCCGTGAAAAGAAGAGACAGCCAACCCCGCCAGCACACCGACTACGGCGACGACAACCATCAATTCGATCAATGTGAATGCGCGGTGTTTCATTCCCAGTTCGTGATATCCGTGTTATCACCCTCGCCGCCTTCTTGTCCGTCGGGACCGGTGCTGTAGAGGTCATACGCCCCGTGCTCGCCGGGGTATCGGTACACAAAAGGCTGGCCCCAAGGGTCCTTGAGGTTCTTGGGCTTCAGGCTCGGCGGGACCCACTGCTCATCGGGGATGTCGCTGGGCTTGACGATCAACTCCTCGAGCGTCTCGGGGAACCGGCTGTAGTCCTGGTAAAACAGATTCACAGCGGTCTCGATGTTGCTGATCTTCTGCTGCGCCACTGCCCTCTTCGCCTTGCCGGCCCGCCCCATGAATGTCGGAACGACCAGCGCCGCCAGCACACCGATCACAATCACCACCACCATAATCTCTACAAGTGTGAACCCCCGCGCAGTGGATCGTGTGGTTACGTTTTTAGAAGTTAGGTGCGTCAATGCCTGATTCCTCTTTACGAGTGGTGGATTACGTCGCGACTCCCGTGAAGTCCATGGTCATGATCGGGAGCAATGCCGAGGCGAGGATAAACGCCACAAAGACCGCCAACACAAGGATGATAAAGACCGGCAATACCGTCATGACGCGCTGCAACGCCGCCGCGGTCTCCTTGTCGTATGAGTCGGCGGTGCTCATCAGCAGTTCGTCGAGCTTGCCGGTGCGCTCGCCCATCGCGATGACCTGGACTAGGAGTTGGGGAAACTGCCCCGTGTCACGCAGTTGGTCGGCGATCGATTGACCCCGCACGATCCCTGCGGTTGCCTCGTCCAGCGCGCGGGACAGGGCCTCGTTGCCCAGGGTGTCTCGGACGATCGCCATCGCCTCGACGACCTGGATCCCCGATGCGGTGAGTGTGCCCAGCGTCCGCGCGAACCGCGCGACCGCGACCCGGCGGACCGCCGTGCCGACGACCGGGGTTTTCAGCTTCCATCGGTCCAGGGTGAAACGCCCCTCCGGCGTGCGTGCCCAGCGGAAAACAAGCACGAGACCCGCAACACCCGCCAGCGCGATCAGCAGGCCCAACGGCGATCTCGCCGTCGCCACCGCCGACATCAGGATCCGTGTCGGCAACGGCAGTTGTGAGCCGGTCTCCGCGATCGTCTCCATGATCCGGGGCATGATGAACAGCACAATAATCAATATGGAGATCAGCCCCAGACCCACCACGATCAACGGGTACACCGCCGCAGACCGCATCTTCTCGCGTATGTCGTGATCGCGCTCCGCAAACTCCGACAACGACGCCATGATCCTGTCCAGCGCCCCCGCGGTCTCGCCGGCCCTGGCCATGGAGACCTGCATCAGTGAAAAAACATCAGGGTGAGCGCGCATCGCCTCGGACAAAGACTCACCAGCCCGTACACGATCCGCCAAATCACCCGCCAGGGCGCGGACCGCCGGCTCCTCCGCCTGCTGCTGCACCACCTCCAGAGCTGTCAGAAGCGTCAGCCCCGCACCGAGCGCCACCGAGAGCTGACGAAGCATCGATGCGCGTGAGCGTAACGAAACACGCCGGCTTGAAAAAAATAAACGCAGAGACCCACCCTGATCGGGAGATCCTGATTCTTTTTGGGTCGTGATTTCGGTAACCAGGCTGCCCCGCTGGGCCAACTGATCGATCGCGCGCGGCCGGCTGGGCGC
>JAJDCV010000309.1 GCA_029260675.1 Phycisphaeraceae bacterium | reverse complement strand
CCAGCGTCAGCACGACCCCGACGATCCGGACACCCTTATCGGTACGCACCATCGATAGATGGACCTGGCCTGGAAAGAAGCCGCCCCCCAATCCAGCGAACCGAGATAACTCATCCTGTTTATGCCGTCCAGCCGTTCCCTGATCCTCAAACCACATCCAAATAAGAAGACAAGGCTAGCTCCATAGTCAAGCCTTAATCACCCCATCTTAACATCTGGTTTACCGGCTCCGATAATGCTTGCTATTCGGGGCCATGATCGTTAAATTTGTTAGGTAAATTGAAACAGGCGGGGTGTGAGCTGTGTGGGTGGGTCACCATATCGAACATACCTGTCATGCCGCCTCACATCTAAACTTTAGAGGGAAAGGGTATTCAGATGACCAGGCAGTTTTTGTTGGGAACAGCAGCGGCGCTTTTGATCGCGGTCCCCGCATCGGCGCTGACAATGTCAATCCTTGATGGGGGGCGTAGCGTCCGCGCATCCGCTGCGGCGGGCGAGGATTCCGACGAGAACAGTGATATCGCGGACGCCCCGTCCTTCAGCAGCGAGGTCAACGCTCACGCGATGGAATTCGACCCCGAGCTTGAACTCGGCGACGCCAACACCACGCACGGCTTCGGTGCATGGGCCGACGCCAGGGCGGGTCAAAGTTCGGAAATTAATGCTCTTTCGATCGGGGGCAAAGGCTTCGCCAACGCCAGCGGCAGCCATGGCGACATTACGTTGACCAACGCCCTCGGTGACGCGGACCTAGGCCCCGGTGGATTCGAGGCCGACGCATCCAGCTCCATAAAACTCCTCTTCAACATCGACGAAGCCGCCGCTTTCAGCCTGTCGGGGTTCATCTCCGCGGGGATCGAGCAGGCCATCGGTCTTGGTGAGAGCGGTTCGGGCAGCATCGCGAGCGTTTTCTTTGGTAGCAATGACGACGAGACGACTATTTTTCAAAGAGAAGTTTTTGAAGACGGTCTGGAATTTGACGAAGCGGGCGTGATCGAAGCGGGCGACTATGTTTTCAGCATCATCGCCCGGGCCAACGTGTTCGGCGGCTTCATTACGGATCTGAATGCGCTTGGGGACAGCGATGACACGCGCCCCGACTTCGGCTACGCCACCAGTTCCAGCTTCAGCGGCCTCCTGGAACTCCGGGCGATCGATAAGCCGATCCCCGAGCCCGTGACGACCAGCCTGGTCGGGATGAGCCTGGGCGCGTTGGTGTTCGGGACCTCACGCCGTCGCAAAGCGTGACCCGGCCGATGATTGACTCGATTTCAAAGCCCGTGGGTTCACCCCACGGGCTTTTTTTATGGTCACCATACGGTCTATACCGCATCTGATAGTTTCCCGGGAAAGCAGTTGTGATGTCGGACATGACGTCCGATAAAACATGAAATACTACCTATCTTAACAGGCACCACCTAAGCCCCGATAATTATTGCTTTTTCTAGTCTTAAAGGTTATATTTACTCTGCATATTAATGAGGCGGGACGTGGTCCCTGTGGGTGGATCACCATTTTGAACATAACCATCATTTCGCCTCACATCTAAACTTTAGAGGGAAAGGGTATTCAGATGACCAGACAGTTTTTGTTGGGAACTGCAGCGGCGTTTTTGATCGCGGGTCAGGCATCCGCGCTGACGATGACAGTCGTTAAAGAGGGCCGTAACGTCGATGCATCCGCGAGTGCGGGCGGTGATTCCGATTCGAACAGCGATTTCGCTACCAATTCGGTCTTCACCAGCGAGGTCTCCGCCCACGCGATGGAAGTCCCCCTCCTGCAGGCCGGTGACGCGGACACTCATCTGGGGTTCGGCGCCTGGGCCAGCGCCAACGCTCGCCAGCATTCAGAGATCGGCGCCCTGTCGATTTCGGGTGAAGGCTCAGCCAACGCCAGCGGCAGTCACGGCAACATCGATTTTGTATCCGCCCTCGGGCATGCAGAGACGTTGAACCAAGGTGAATTCGAGGCCAACGCATCCAGCTCCATAAAAATCCTCTTCAATATCGACGAAGCGGCAGCGTTCAACCTGTCGGGGTTCATCTCCGCCGGGATCGAGCAGGCCGTCGGTCTTGGTGAGAGCGGTTCGCGCAGCATCGCGAGAGTCTTCTTTGGCAACGATGACGAGGAGACTACTATCTTCGAACGAGAAGTTTTCGAAGACGGCAGGAAATTCGAAGAGTCGGGCGTGATCGAAGCGGGCAACTACTTGTTCAGCATCTTTGCTGACGCCAGCGTGTTCGGCAGCTTCTTCCCCGGTGATTTAATTGGCGACAGCGATGACATGCTCCCCGACTTCGGCTATGCCACTGGTTCCAGTTTCAGCGCTAACCTGAATCTGCAAGCGATTGACAAGCCGATCCCCGAGCCCGTGACCGCATCGCTGGCGTGCTTTGGTCTCGGCGCATTGGTGCTGCAGGCATCCCGCCGCCGCCGGGCGTAATAGCGAGACGATCTTTGTGACGAGCCCTCTGCCCGCGCGCTGCATGCCGCGGGCTTTTTCTTTTCTCGAATTCCTCTGTGCCGAGGCAAGCGTAGCCCGCAAGGAGACCGCGTTGCGGGCCCGGACACCGAACCGTTATTAAGCAAACAATTTTTCTTCCTCCGATTGAGCTGCCCCGGCCATACACAAGACAAACAAGTCTATTGCGTAATATTGATGATCTCACTACTTAACGTTACGAGACGGATTTATCGGCTTTATTCGTGTTCACGGCGGCGATGCTATGGCCACCAATATGCCGGGCAATCGCGTAAAAACCCTTGTTAGAATGACGGTTATGGGTTAGGTTGTCTGCAACTGAGGGAGGCACGGTCGGGTTCGTGGGATGATCCGGCTTTTAGTACTCATGTCTTTGAACGCCTCCCATAATGTGAAGGAAAGGAAGAGCCATGTCTAGGTTCGTTGCTTTGGGAACCGTTGCGGTATTGTCTTTTGGTGCCGCCGCCTCCGCGTTGAACTTTAACCCGACACAGGACAACCGCCAGACTTATGCCGGAACAGTTGTCTTCGACGACCCCCCCGACATGGTCAATGACAGCCCCGGCTCGCCGTTCAGCGAGTTTGACAGCGCGATCTCCGCGGGTTCGCTTTACGACGGATTCTTTGCCGACGCCTTTGCCGCACAGTTCTCGCAGGTCGGATCGATGTATATCCAGGGGAACGGGTTTGTCGATGCCCAGATCGGCCTCTCATTTGATACTTGGCAGACCAGTGACTTTGACAACCACCTGGGTCCACCCACCATGAATTCAGACGGTGTCAGTGCCGGCAGCCAATCTATCCTCGAGATACTTTTCTCGATCGACATGGACGCCCACTACGACCTGACCGGTTTCATCGGCGCGGGCATCGGGCTTGCCCAAGGGACCATCGAATACGGCTCGCAGCAATCCGCCAGTGTGGTGCTGTTTGATATTGATAACGGATTTGCGATCGTCGATGAATCCGTCACGGATAGTGATCAAGACGTTTCGACTTCCGGCCATCTAAGCCCCGGCAACTACCGATTCACCGTCGCCGCCGAAGCCGAGGTGTTTGGTGTGGCAAACGAAGCCGACGCCGATGGCGGCGGAGGAGGCCTACCAGATAACATCTATAGCGCCTCGGCTGGATTTGAGGGCATCAACCTCACGCTCAGCGGCCGTGACCAGCCGATCCCCGAACCGGTAACCACAACACTCGCCGGTCTGGGCTTGGGCGCGTTGGCGCTCCAGACTTCGCGCCGTCGCCGGGCCTGATATGCGCACTTAAGTATATGGATATCGTAAGATCCCTCAGCCATAACAAACCGCGTGCTTTTTTTGCCCAGATTCACATTTGACGAGATTTCTCGTAAAAAAACCTTGTGGCCGTGCGGCTATTCACATAGGTTATGGGTCAACACATGAGGTAACGTCGGCTAAGTGGGTTTGTCGGCGTAGGGCGGATCACATATCCAACCTCATACATCTCTTGAGGGAAAGGGTTACATGATGACGAAACAGCTTCTGTTTGCAGTTGCGTCTGCGGTGTGCTTGTCGAGTTCGGCGTCTGCCTTGACGTTCACGCCCACCCAAGACAACCGAAGAACGCACGCCGGCGCGATCGCGGGGATCGACCAGGACATCCAGAACGACAACCCGGCGGTGGCGTTCGATGTCTTCTCCAGCGACCTCTGGGCCAGCGCCTCAGATGTGCCCGATTGGGACGTCTTCGCCAACGGCCACGCCTCACAGAGTTCGTCGCTCGGTCCGGCGTCCATCTCCGGGTCGGGGTTCGTGTCCGCCGACGGCGGGCACGGGGTATTGGACGGCCAGCTCCCCTCAAGTGTCTCCGCGATCACCATCGGACCCGTCGGCCAGTTCCAGGCCGCGGGCGAGTCGATCCTGGAGATCGTTTTCACCATCGACATGGATGCCCACTTCGACATTCAGGGTTTCATCGGGGCAGGCACACAGATAGCCGAAGGCGATTTCGGCAACGGCAACAGCCAATCCGCGGGCGTCAATCTGTTTGATGTCGGTAACGGTATCTCGATCTTCGAACAAAGTGTCTCTAACGATGAGCAGACTGTCGCCACCTCGGGACACATCGGCCCGGGCACCTACCAGTTCACCGCCTCCGCCCTGGCATCGGTCTTCAGCGGGATGGATGAAGAGGACAGCGGTGACGCGGAACAGACCCATGGGGGCTACGCCTCCCGCGCCGGGTTCCAGGAGGTCAGTCTCACATTGACCGGCCGAGACAAACCGATCCCTGAGCCGGTGACCGCATCGCTTGCGTGCTTTGGTCTCGGTGCGTTGGTGTTGCAGACCTCACGGCGGCGCCGGGCCTGATACCGGATTGAATCAAGGCATAACACGATAGCCCGCTGCTGATCGGTGGCGGGCTGTTTTTATAGTGATATTTTTTTAGGAGTCAGGTCGCCGCAGGTGCGGGGTTGTCCTTGGCCGGGCGCTCCTTAGGCGGGGTACGGCCGGGTTGGTTGGGCTTGGTCCCGCCGTGCGCGTGGGGCTTTAGCGAGGTTTCGGGTGGGGCGTCGGTGGTGTGGTTGTACAGGCTTAGCAGAGACGTCAGCCAGGCGAGGGTCGCCTCGGCACCCTGGTTTTCATTCACACACTGCGACATCAATGCGTCGTGGCAGCCGCCGCTCTGGTGGTCGTACAAAGGAGTGTGCAGGTCGTTCTCGCCGAGGAACCAGTTCAGGCAGTGTTCTGCTTTGTCTGTCCATTTAGGGTCATCCGTGACATGGAACGCCTCGAGATAAGCCTCGATCGTAACCGAAGCTTCCAGCGGCTTCTGGTTGAATCGAGATTTTTCACCGCCTCGTTTAAGCCCGCCGTCGTCACCGACCGGCGAGAATCGGCCGTCTTCGCCCTCCTGGATGTGGTTGAGCCACTGCAGGCTGTGCAACGCGGCCTCGATCATGTCGTTGCGGAACATCCATCGGCCTGACATCAGCAGTGCGTGAGGCAGCCGGGCGTTGGCGTAGCCGAGCCGTTCGGTCGGCCAGGTCCAGTCCATGCTGGTGTTTTCCTGGAACCGGTTGAACAGCTTCTCCGCCAGGTGTTCACGGACACGCCGGGCCTGGCTGTCGCCGGAGTACCGTCGGAGGTAGGCGTGGATGCCGATCAAGGCGTGAGCCCAGGCGTAGGGGTTCTCAAACGACTCGCAGGCCGGCAGCGCCCGGTGGAACAGATTCGCCGCGAGCGTCATCTGCCCGCGCGACTGACAACTGGCGACGGCTTCGCCCAGGGCCAGGATCGCCTGCGCGTGTACGTCTTCTGACAACGCTTCCTCATCGTGCCAGTGACGGCTGTAACTCATCCTTGTGCGGAATCGCTCGGTCTCCGGGTTGTAGGCGTGTTCCAGGAAGCTGAGATATTTGGAAACCAGAGGCTCGACCTTGCCGCCCACGGTGTTGTCCAGGTGGTCCTGCGCCATCAGCACAACCACCAGCGCCTTGGCGTTGTCTTCGGTGGTGTACCCGTGGTGCCGATCGGGGATCGTGTTCTTGGCGTGGTGGAGGATGCCCACGTCGTCGGTCAGGGTCAGCAGGTGGTCGAGCTTGATCTCGGTGAGATCCCGGGGTGCATTCAGCAACGCCCGGCTTTGCTGCTCGATCGGCTTGGGGTTGCGGTTGCGCTCTTCGCGGACCTCGGCGAACAGGTCCAGGTACTGGCCCGCGACTTCTCGCCAGCGCATCGGGCGGGTGTACTGGTAGGCTCGCTTGCGCATCGCGTGGCGTTCGGTCTCGTGGTCGAACAGGTAGTTCACCGCCGCTGCCAGGCTCTTGCCATCGCCGAAAGGCACGAGCTTGCCACGCCCTTCTGCCAATAATTCCTGCGCGTGCCAGTACGGCGTTGAGACCGTCGCTTTGCCGGTGCCAAGCGCATAAGCCAGTGTGCCTGAGGTGATCTGTGCCTCGTTCAAGTAAGGCGTGACATACACATCCGCCGCGCCCAGGAACTCGACCAACTCGTCCAGCGCGACAAACTTATTGACAAACTCGACGTGTTTTTCGATACCCAACTCAGCGACCCGGCGTTTCAAACCAAGCCGGTAGTCTTCCCCCGCATGTGCGATCACACCCGGGTGGGTCGCGCCCAGGACGATGTACACCACGTCCGGGTGCCGATCCACGATCCGGGGCAGCGCCTCGATCATGTTCTCGATCCCCTTGCTGGGGCCCAGCAGCCCGAACGTCAGGATCACCTTCTTGCCTTCGACACCGAAGTGGTCCTTGTAGAAGTTGGGATCGACGAACGGCACGTCCGGGATCCCGTGTGGGATCAGCTGGATCTTGTGCTCGGGGATGTTATAGATATCGGTGAGGAACTCAACGGCCCGGTCGGCCATCACCACTAACCGGTCGCAGACCTCACCGAGCTGACGCGTGACGTTGAGCTGGTCTTCGTCGGGTTCTTTCAGGATGGTGTGCAGGGTCGCCACGATGGGCATCCGCAGCCGACGCAGGAAATCCACGACGTATCGGCCCGACGGTCCGCCGAACAGCCCGAACTCGTGCTGCAGGCAGCAGACGTCGACCTTGGACATGTTCAGGAAGTCGGCCGCCAGCCGGTACTCGCCTTGGCGGTTCTGGTTGATCTCAAACCAGACCCTCGGGGGGTATCGGTAGCCCTCCGGCCGATCGTTCATCGCCACGGACCAGACATCCGCGTGCTTGGTGGCCTTGGCGATGCTCTCCGCCAGGTCGCCGCTGAAAGTCGCGATCCCGCAGCGCCTGGGCAGGTAGCTGCCTAGGAACGCGATGGTCCTAAGAGAATCTCGTGATCGTTTTGGTGCTTGCATGTCGGGCCCTGATCATGCCCGGACCGGTTTTGCGCCGATCCAGGGGCGTGCCGGGTCGCGTCCACGCAGATATACCCGACTCTTCCACAAGTCTTATGATAGGCCAACACCCCGATTCGGGCAAAGATTTTGATGGATTAGCGTACCAGCTCTAGCCGATGCACAATACACGAACCGGGCCGATACAGGGTCCGTATAACCCGACAGATCAAGAGGGTAAGGGTTGACGATATGAAGGGCATCATCCTCGCCGGCGGGCTGGGCACCAGGCTACGCCCGCTGACGCTGGTCACCAATAAGCACCTCCTGCCGGTCTACGATCGGCCGATGATCCATTATCCCATTGACTGCCTGGTCAACGCCGGGATCGACGAGGTCCTGGTCGTCACCGGGGGCGAGCACGCCGGCGACTTCCTCAAGCTGCTGAAAAACGGCCACCAGCTGGGGCTGAAGTACCTGGGCTACGCCTACCAGGAGGGCGAGGGCGGGATCGCCGATGCCCTCAAACTGGCCGAGGAGTTCGCCGACGGCGGCAAGGTCTGTGTGATCCTCGGCGACAACATCATCGAGGGCTCGATCAACAAGGCCGCCGACGACTTCCGCGCCCAACCCACCGGCGCGAAGCTGCTGCTGAAACAGGTCCACGACCCGCATCGCTTTGGGGTGGCTGAACTCGACAGCGACGGGAACGTCATCGGCATCATCGAGAAGCCCAAAGACCCGCCCAGCGACCTGGCCGTCACCGGGATCTACTTCTACGACTTCGATGTGTTTGGGATCTGCCAGACGCTCAAGCCCTCCAACCGCGGCGAGTTGGAGATCACCGACGTCAACAACGCCTACCTCAAGCGCGGCGACCTGACCAGCGAGGTACTCGAGGGCTGGTGGACCGACGCCGGCACCTTCGACAGCCTCTTCCGCGCCAGCGAACTGGTAAAAACCGGTGGGGCGAATAATAAAGCAGGAAAGCAGGAAATAAACGTTTAGCCCGGTCGCCCGCGACCGGTACTGGCATCGACCGACCCCCAAACCTGATCCCCGGACCCCGAACCCTGAACCCCACTTCACCCACTACCCACGACGGCCCGCTCGCTGACGCTTTTGCTTTGGCGCAGGAAAAGAACGAGCCGATCTTCTCGCCCACCGCCGTCTTCACAGACGACCGCGGCTGGTCGCTGATGAACCAGTTCCAGAACGTCCTCGCCCCGACGGGGCAGGTCAACTACTCGGTGATGTACCCCAACATCATCAAGGCCTGGCACCGGCACGCCAAGCAGACGGACTTCTGGCTGTGCCTGCACGGGCACCTGAAGGTCGGGGTGTATGACGAGCAGAGCAACCGGGCCTGGGTCGGTGTGATCGGTGAAAAGAAGCCGGGCGTGATGGTGATCCCCCCGCCGTTGTGGCACGGCGCCGCGACCGTTGGGTGTGAGCCCGCCGGGCTGCTCTACTACGTTACCCATCAGTACGACCCCGCTGCGCCCGACGAGGACCGCCGGGACTACGACTCGGTCCCCGGGTTTCCCTGGGAGACCCAGCACAAATGACCGGCGAAGCGGATCCATCCTCCGGGCGCGGTGTCGGGCCCGTCGTGGTTGTTGGCGCGTTGGGGATGCTCGGCCGGGCGTGGCGCGAGCTGCTCCAGTCGCGCGGCATCGAGCATACCGGGCTGGACCTGCCGACACTGGACATCACCGACCCCCAATCGATCACCGAGCATATCGGCAAGGACGTGCGCACCGTGATTAATTGTGCAGCGTTCACCGATGTCGACGGTTGCGAAGACCAGGAGCCGGCCGCGCACCGACTCAACGCCGAGGCGGTCGGCCACCTCGCGGACCACTGCAAAACTATCGGCGCAACCCTGATCCATTACTCGACCGACTACGTCTTCGACGGCAAGGCCGACTCGCCGTACACGACCGACCACCACCGTGACCCGGTCAACGCCTACGGCCGAACCAAGGCCGACGGAGAAATACTCATCGAAGACTCGGGTTGCGATTTTCTCTTGATCCGCACAAGCTGGCTGTACGCCCCGTGGGCGCGGAACTTCGTCAGCGGCATGATCCGCCTGACACGCGAACGTGATGAGTTGAACGTCGTCGACGATCAGCGAGGTCGACCGACCAGCGCCCAGCACCTGGCGGCGTCTTCGCTATCGCTGTTGGATATGGGCGAACGTGGCGCATTCCATGTTACCGACGACGGGGAATGCTCCTGGTATGAGTTCGCCTGCGAGATCAAACGGCTGGCGGGGAATACCTGTGACGTGAAGCCATGCACCAGTGAAGAGTTCAAGCGTCCGGCAGCTAGACCGGCGTACAGCGTGCTGGATATCAGCAAGACCGAATCGGTGTTGGGCCCGATGCCCGATTGGAAACACAACCTCGCCGAAGTCATCGGCCAGATGGAGCCGCAGTCCGTATGAGCACCCGCATCCTCCTCACCGGCGGGGCCGGGTTCATCGGCTCCAACTTCGTCCGATTCGTCCTACGTGAACGCCCGGACTACTCGGTCGTCAACCTCGACTCACTGACTTACTCCGGCAACCCCGAGAGCCTAAGCGACCTCGATAAAGAACCTCGCTACAAGTTCGTTCACGGCAACATCCTCGACCTCGACCTGACCACCGAGTTGATCAAGGAGTGTGACGCCGTCGTCCACATGGCCGCCGAGAGCCACGTCGACCGCTCCATCATCGACGCCCGCCCGTTCATCGAGTCTAACGTCTTGGGCACGCAGACCCTGCTGGATGCGCTCCGTCGGGCTGACCCCGACAACACCAAGCGGTTTGTCCATGTCTCCACCGACGAGGTGTTTGGCGACCTGCCGCTGGATCAACTTGATCTGAAGTTCACCGAGACTACACCTTTCGCACCAAGCAGCCCATACTCCGCCAGTAAGGCCGGGTCCGACATGATCGTCCGGGCGTACTGCCACACCTTCGGAATCAACGCCTGCACGACCAACTGCTCGAACAACTTCGGGCCGTACCAGTTCCCCGAGAAAGTCATCCCGCTGTTCGTGACCAACCTGATCGAGGGCAAGAAGGTTCCGTTGTATGGCGATGGCAAGAACGTCCGTGACTGGCTGCACGTCGAGGACCACTGCGAGGCCGTGCTGGCGGTGATGGAGAAGGGCGTCGCCGGGGAGACCTACTGCATCGGCGGGAACAACGAACGATCCAACCTCGAACTGACCCACTCCATCCTCGCCGCGATGGGCAAGGACGAATCCAGCATCGAGTACGTCACCGACCGCTTAGGCCACGACCGCCGCTACGCGATTGATGCCACCAAGATCAAGCGTGACCTGGGCTGGGAACCCACCCGAAGCGCCTGGCCCGACGCGCTGGATAGCACGGTCAGGTGGTATGCAGATAATGAGACCTGGTGGCGGCGTGTCAAGAGCGGTGAGTATCGAAGCTACTACGAGAAACAGTACGGCTCGCGCTAGGCGCGACGCCGAAACAATATCAAGCAGCCAGCGGACAGAAGCCCCAGCGATGTAGGCTCGGGGGCTGTTGCATCGACTAACGGCGGTGTCCCGGCATTCCAATTACTGAGCATAATATTCAGGTCATCCAGACCGACGAAGCCGTCCCCGGATGTGTCACGCGCATTTAAATCGCCGGGGGTGACAAATTGATTCCAGTTCCCATTGACCTTGTCAGTGATCCCGACAAACCCGTCGCCATCGGCGTCACCCGGTATACCCATGATGACATCCACGGTCGGCCTGGGCTGCTGCCCTGTGTTCCAGTTGCCAAGGGCTGTGCCGAGGTCATCGAGCCCGACGAACCCGTCGCCCGATGGGTCACCCATAGCACGGTCGCCCGGCGTGGTGTTCTGATTCCAATTCCCCAACAGGATGTTCAGGTCCGCGATCCCGACATACCCGTCAAAACTAAGGTCGCCTACCATTGGATCCCAAACCATCTCGCCGTTGACCACCGGATTGTTCAGGAACACGGTCTGTGGGCTGAACGCGAAGGTAACCGCCAACGACCACGTGCCGACCGCATCATCCGTGAGGCTGATGTTACCGATGCGTGTTGGGCCGATTTCGTTCTTACTGGTGCCACCCCACGAAGCGCTGATAAGTTGGTCGGCCATGGCCAGTGTAAAGCTGCCCAGGTCACCGGCGCTCAGCGTTCCTTGATCGTTAGCGCCATTGGCAGCAGATGGGACGGTGCCTACCCACGTGTCCCACTGTAATTCAGGGGAAATGCCCCAAAACCCGTCCTGCGGAAGCATGCCATCGATAACGGGGTCATTGTAGACCGCGCCTTGATCCAACTCGACAACCAACGCCGCTGCGGTCCAGTCGATCCCGCCGCCATCGGCCTGGATCGTGTTGGCAATGACGTTGGGGATCGGGTTTGTTGGATCCACAAACACCGACACCGCCGTATCAGCCTGTGCGGCCAAGGCGGTGGCCGATGACAGTGTAAGTGATAAAGCAACGGTAGCGGTATAACGACGCATGGTGCTTCCCGGGTTTCATCCGTCCGTGTGGGTTGAGTCGTTATGGTAACTCACCGGACCCGGCGTCTACAAGCAAATAAACCGAAACTCAGGCAAAATAATGTGATGCCGGCGGGCTCGGGGATAGAGGTAGATGTGCTCGGCGGAGTTCCGGTATTCCAATTACCCAGGACAGTGTTTAGGTCGTCGATCCCGACGAACCCGTCGCCGGAGGGGTCGCCGCTTAACAGGTCATCGGGGGTGACCAGCAGGTTCCAATTGCTCAGGACGAGGTTCAGGTCGTCGATCCCAACGAACCCATCGCCATTGAGGTCGCCATCCAGCAGCGGTGGCGGCGGGGGAGGCGGGATGAAGGTCATGTTGGCGTCGATCCAATCGGCGAAGAAAGAGACACGGGTGTCGACCGCGAATTCGCCGAAGGTGGAGTTCAACTGATTGTCAACGTCGGATGTGCGGGGTGGCTTGCCGCCACGCAGGTCCAGCCGCAGGCCGTAGGACGTGATCCCGGCGATGAGGTTGTTTATGAAGGTCGGCCCGCCTGAGTCCCCCGGCGCGGACATCACCTCGTCGATTCCAACGCCCAAGTCATCCAACCCGCTGACACCCAGCGATGCGTCGAAAAACCCGAAGGCGTCGTGGGCGCTGGTCCCGTCGTCGAAGTCGTAGGCGAGTTGTGAGCCGGTCAGAGGGTTGATCCCGCCGACGGCTTCGAGGACGTCGCCTAAAGCATCGTAGGAATTAAGTCCGGAGCGTTTGGTGCCGGCGTTAAGGATGTCGCCGTCGTTCCCGTTACCTGATTTGCCGTAACCGGCCTTGGAGACGACCTGCCCGACCTCTTCGGCAGCGCGGTAGAGCTCGTGTCGGGGGACGTCAGTGGGCGCGATGTTATCGAGAGTAATCAGCGCCAGGTCATACCCGATGCCGAAGTCGCCGTTCCAGCTTGGGTGGACGGTGAAGGCGGAGGCATTGAGGTTTATGGTCCCCGAGGGCAGTTGGAATTTGGCTGTAATGCTGTTGGTGTTCAGGTTGCCGGCGTCGTCGGTGAGGCAGTGCGCGGCGGTGAGGAGTTCTTTGCCGTTGTTAAGGAGCGTACCCGAACAGATGAAGGTGCCGTCGGAGCGGTTGAGTGTGAGTTGAGTCACGCCGTCGAACGCGACGCCGGGGCTTGTCACATGCAAGGCGGGATCGTCTACGGTGGTATAGAGCGGCCTCATCTGTGCGACAAGATTAGGATTGACGGGAACGGCGATCAGGACTTGAGATGGTATGAGTAACGTAGCCAGTGACACCAAGCCAAGGCAGACGTATTGATATGACCTGTGCATGCCTATGTTTCCCGCCACCCGGCATGTGTACGGAATGTTGGGTTATGGACCGATATGAAATCAGCGCTGCTGGATTCGCCTGCGCCGATTCAGTAGAACGCCGGCAGCGAACATCAGCGAGATCGTGCCCGGCTCGGGGACCGCGCCCAGAGATTGACTGCTGTAAGGCGGTGTGCCCGAGTTCCAGTTGCCCAGGACGGTATTGAGGTCATCGATCCCGACGAACCCGTCGCCGGAGGGGTCGCCCAGTCCCAGGTTGCCGGGGATGACAGTTAAGTTCCACTGTCCCAGGATGATGTTCAGGTCGGTGATCCCGACGAACCCGTCGCCGTTGAGGTCGCCGGGTAGCGGAGGCGGCGCGATGGTGTTCTGTATCCAGGTCAGGGATTGCTCGATGGTGGTCGAGCCCATGACGTCACCGTAGCCCAGTGTCGCGGGGTCGAAGTTAAATAAGACGGAATTGACGCCGGCGACGAAGTGCTGGCCGTTATCCTCGACGAACAACCCACCGCCTGAGTCGCCCAAGGCGATAAGGTATTCAAGGTTGATGGGGTTAGTGCCGCCCAGCGGGTTACCAAACACCGGCGCCCCGGGCGGGTCGTCCATGTCGGCAAACAGGAGGTGGTTGGAGTAGACCGTCTGGCCGGGCCCGGGGTTGAGCGTGAACCCCAGTTGGTCGCCGATGTTGTTGCCTGCGCGTTTGGTCCCGGCTGCGATCGTATCGCCGGTGCTTCCCGTGCCGGATTTGCCATACCCGATGTAGGCCAGGGTCTGGCTGACAAGGCTGGCGGCGGTGCCGGTGTAGAGTTCGGCGGGCGTGATGTTGGTGATCGGGCTGTCGAGCTTGTGAAGCGCGATGTCAAAGCCGTTGGCGATCTGACCATTGAAGCTGGGGTTGCGGATGGCCTGAGAGATGCCGCGTACTTCACTGCCGAAGGTCCAGGTATCGGTCGGGCCGGGGCTCCCTGAGGGGATCGTATGGGCTGCGGTGAGCACCCAGTCGGGTGTGATCAGGATGCCGGAACTGTCCACGATCGTGCCCAGCCGTTTGACCACCCCGACGGGGTCATACTGCGGTTGAGCTGCGAGCGCCAGGTGATCAGCGTCGTTAGCGCCATCATCGATCAACCCGGCCTGTGCCGCAGTGACCGACATCATCAAGCAGGCCGATAGCCCGGCCGCTCGTAGGGCGATGCGCAAAATACTCATCCGCTGATCTACTCCCATCCCGTCCCACCTGATCGGCGGGTCGGTATGACATTATACACCTGCCGTACGAAGCAAGGCCCGCCCGCACCTAATTTTGACGCCATGTCCCCCCTGGGTCAAGCGAAAAGTCAGTAAAAACAAGGGTTTGTGGCAGATAGTCAAGCCGTGACGACTCGCCCGGTCACGTCGGTTCTGCCGCGCATGATCCCACGGGTGTCCACGATGAGACGGGCGTTTTGGGCAATCATGCCCCAGTCGCAGGCGGCGTGATGGGTGGCGACGAGAATACAATCATAATCTCTGATTTTATCGGGAGATATAGTTACACTACCCATCTTCAGGTTATGCCGGCGCATCTTGTGGGTCGCCTGAACGTGCGGGTCGTGGTATTCGACGCTGGCCCCCAACCCAACTAGCTGTTCGATCAGCTCGAAGCTGGGGCTCTCCCGGACATCATCCACATCGGGCTTGTAGGCCAGTCCCAGCACCAGGATCTTTGAGCCCCGGACTGATTTACCCTCCTCGTTCAGTGCCAGCAGGGTTCGCTGCACGACATAATCGGGCATGTGGTGATTGACATGCCCCGCCAGTTCGATGAACCGCGTGGGCTGGCCGACCTCCCGGGCCTTCCAGGTCAGGTAGTACGGGTCGATCGGGATGCAATGCCCCCCGAGGCCGGGCCCGGGGTAGAACGCCTGGTAGCCGAACGGCTTAGTCGCCGCCGCGTCGATCACCTCCCAGACGTCGATCCCCATCTTTTCCAGGATCACCTTCATCTCGTTGACCAGCGCGATGTTCACCGCCCGGTAGACGTTTTCAAGGATCTTAGCGCTCTCTGCGACCTCGGCAGAGCTGACGGGGATGACCTCCTTGATCGCCTTACGGTACATCGCAACCGCCAGATCACCTGATTTAACGTCGATCCCACCGACGAGTTTGGGGATTGTCTGGGTGCTGTGGTCCTTGCGCCCGGGATCCTCGCGCTCGGGGGAATAGGCCAGGAAAAAATCTTCACCACACCGCAGCCCCCCGGTTCCCCCGGCTTCAAGGCGTGGCAGCATGACCTCGCGGGTGGTCCCGGGATACGTCGTCGATTCCAGTACGATCAACTGCCCGGCACGGAGCGTCTTGGCGACATCGTCCGCGGAGTGCTCTACGAAGCTCAGGTCCGGCTCCAGGTGTGTGCCCAGGGGCGTGGGGACGCAGATCATGATCGCGTCCGGCTCGCCCAGACGACCGAAGTCGTCGGTGACCTCAAACCGGTCCGACGCCGACATCTCGCTGACAAACCCCTCGCCCAGGTGCTTAAGGTAGTTTTCCCCGGCATTGAGCATGCGGACCTTCTCGGGATCCACATCAAACCCGATCACGCGGAACCCGGCGTCAAAAAACGATCGCAGCAGCGGCAGCCCGACATACCCAAGCGCCACTACACCGATCACGGCGCTGCCATCCTCTATTTTTTGCTCAAAGGTCATTTGAGGGATTCTACCGGATCGGCCTGTAGGTTGGATATGACCGGTTGATACCGCCCAACCACTGGCCTAGAATCGCCTCTTCACGGGTCGCCGGCGATTTAGGCCCGACCTCACACCAAGGAGAGAACGATGGCCAGCGAAGCCGTAGTAGAAATCACCGATGCTAATTTTGACGCCGAGGTCGCCGCCAGCGATCAGCCCGTACTGGTGGACTTCTGGGCCGAGTGGTGCCAGCCCTGCAAGATGCTCGGGCCCACCATCGACGCGCTGGCGGACGAATACCAGGGCAAGGTCAAGGTCGGCAAGGTCGACACCGACGCCAACCGCGACACCGCGATCAAGTTCCAGATCCAGGCCATCCCCACCGTCATCCTGTTTCAGGGCGGCCAGGCCGTCAAGACCTGGCAGGGCGTCCAGCCCAAGCAGGCGTTCACCGAAGAGTTGGACAAGGTGCTGGTCTGACGCATGACAGGTTTGTTGTCGGCTTGATGGTGCCACCGGTATGCCTATCTTGTATGGGTGAGCGACCAAGACACGCTTGCCGCGCCGATCCCTTATTTGGCTAAAGGCTAACTGCTAAAAGCTAACGGCTTGACTATGCCCGCTACCTTCCACCACTACACCCTGCCCAACGGCCTGACCCTCGTCGCCGAACCCAACCCCTCGGCCCATACCGCCGCGGTTGGGTTCTTCGTCAAGACCGGCGCACGCGACGAAGACGCACCGGTCATGGGCGTGTCCCACTTCCTCGAACACATGATGTTCAAGGGAACCGCTCGGCGTAGTGCCGACGACGTCAACCGCGAGTTCGACGAGATCGGCGCGAACTACAACGCCTTCACCAGCCACGAGCAGACCGTCTACTACGCACACGTCCTGCCCGAGTTCCTCCCCCGCGCGGTTGATCTGCTCGGCGATATCCTCCGGCCCGCTTTGCGCGAAGACGACTTCGACATGGAGAAGAACGTCATCCTCGAAGAGATCGGGATGTACGACGACCGCCCGACCTGGCGGCTCCAGGACGAACTGATCGAACGCTACTTCGCCAGCCACCCCTTGGGCTTCCGCGTGCTGGGGACCAAGCAGACCGTCGCCGACCTCACCGCCGCGCAGATGCGAGAGTACTTCGGCCGACGCTACGCCTCGGACAACGTCGTGGTCTCGGCGGTGGGCCGGTTTGATTTCGACAAGCTGGTTGAAGACATCGAACAGATCGCCGGCCATTGGGAACCCAGCGGCGCGACTCGCCGGTACGACGCCCCATCCATCGCCGATCGGCAGCACACGATGAACGATCCGAGCGTCACCCGTCACTACATCGGCCTGCTGTGCCCAGGCCCAAGCGCTCAGGACGACAACCGTTACGCCGCGAAGGTGCTTGCCGACGTGCTGGGTGATTCCGAGGGCTCAAGGATCTACTGGGCCCTGGTTGAGCCCGGCCTGGCTGACGAGGCCGACTTCTCCTTCATGCCCCAGGACCGGTTGGGCTGTTACCTGGGCTACGCCTCCTGTGACCCCGACCGGGCACAGCAGGTTGAGGACCTGTTGTTAAAGACGATCGACGCGGTGGTGGACAACCTGACCGACGCAGAGGTCGAGCGAGCCAAGAACAAACTCGCCACCGCCGCGACCCTCCAGGGCGAGAGCCCACGTGGCCGGATGACTTCGATCGGGTCGACCTGGTCCTATCTCGGCGAACACCTGCCGCTTGAAGAAGAACTCGCACGGGTGATGGCCGTCACCCCCGACAATATCCGTCAGCTATACGCCGGCTCGCCGCTGTCGCCCAAGACGGTCCTGCGCCTGGGGCCCGGCTGACCTGCTTGCCGCCCTTCGCTTGCATTTCCCCCCCGGGTTCAGGTATGAATAACGGTTCAGGGGGCTAGCGGACCCACATATCTCATTGACATGGAGGCAACAATGGCAGATCAGATACCAGGCGCAGAAAAAAAGATGTTAGCTGGCATACTGGGGATACTCTTAGGCGGGCTTGGGATCCATCGGTTCATTTTAGGTGACGCGGTCGGCGGGATACTCCGTATCGTCATCACAGTCGTGACCTGCGGATTCGGCAGCATCATCGGCCTGATCGAGGGGATCATCTACCTGACCAAGTCCGACGAAGATTTTGTCGAGACCTACATCAACCAGAAAAAAGGCTGGTTCTGACCGCACAGCCATTACCCTAAGTTACACCCGGCCCGGCGGTCTTAGACCCCGGGTCTTTTTGTTAGGATGAGGGGATGGAACACGATGTTCAGAAGAATCACGGAGAGCGCGGAGGCACGGAGACACGGAGAAGCAATGAGGCGGCTCCGCCCGTTGATCCGTCCCTTGAAGCGTTGATTGAACAGGTCATCGGCGCGGCGATCGAAGTGCATCGGGAGTTGGGGCCGGGCTTCCAGGAAGTCACGTATCACAGAGCACTCATGATTGAACTCGATCTCTGTG
>JAJDCV010000308.1 GCA_029260675.1 Phycisphaeraceae bacterium | reverse complement strand
CGTAGCGACAGGAGCAGAGCGTCCTGTAGAATAATGCGGTACATGTCACGGGGTATTGGGTTATGAATAACAACATCGTCACATCAGGCACTCACAAGAAATCAGCTTTTACACGGCTTGAACTGGTGTTCGTAGCAGTACTATTGGCTTTCGGAATTCTTTTTTTCTCGCCATTTGCTTATGAATGGGATCAGCGTACCAGAGCCCGAATGTACGTAGACAACTCGAATCTTAAACAGATTTGCATTGCGTTTTACGCGTATTCGGAAGACCACAATGGTGTGTTTCCTGTCCACCCAAAGGAGGCACTTCGCTACATCCACGATCCTTCGGGAACCGTCTTTTTCAGCCCCTTTCAGGAAAACAGGGGTAAATTGAACTTGGGCCGTGTTGATGGACCCATGCTTAGGTATGGAAGCTATGTATTTGTGAACCTTGGTTTTTCTTTAAGTGAAGTTGAGAAACCCGGGGCGAGGATCATTGCTTACACCGCCAAGATCTCATCCGATCAGACTAGGCGCAGCGTCCTGTTTGCGGATGGCCACGCCGAGATATGGGACGAAGATAAACTCCGCGCCGCGTTGCCCGAAGGCGTTGATGTCGATGCGCTGGATGGGCCGTGATCCGCTACCGAGTTAACTTAACAGCTTCTCAAGGTCTTCACGTTTGAGGTTGCGCAGCACGCTGTCGTCGCCGCCGACGATGGCTTCGGCGAGTTTGCGTTTGCGGTCTTGCAGTTCGGTGATGCGTTGCTCTACGGTGTCTTCACAGACCATGCGGTAGGCGAAGACGGGCTTGGTCTGGCCGATGCGGTGGGTCCGGTCGATGGCCTGGGCTTCGACGGCCGGGTTCCACCAGGGGTCGAGGATGAAGACGTACTCGGCGGCGGTGAGGTTCAGGCCGAACCCCCCGGCCTTGAGGCTGATCAGGAACAGCGATTTGCTCTTGTCTTCCTGGAACTGCTTGACGATCTCCCGGCGGTTGCGGGTCTGGCCGTCGAGGTAGCAGTAGTTGATCCCCATCTGATCGAGGCGGGGCTTGACCAGCGACAGCATCGAGGTGAACTGGCTGAAGACCAGGGCCTTGCTGCCCTCGTCGATGATGTCGGCGATACGGTCCATCAGTGAGTCGAGTTTGGCGCTGGGTTCGTCGGCGCGCTTGGGATCGATCAACCCGGGGTGGCAGGCGGCTTGGCGGAGCCGGAGCAGGGCTTCGAGGACCATGAACGCGGGGCGTCCGCCGATGCTTGCGCCGCGTTTCTCTTCCCCGCCGGGCGCGTCCAGTTGGGTCAGCAGCCGGCTGTGGTAGTAGGCACGCAGGTCGTCGTAGACCTTACGTTGCTGGGGCTCCATCTGGCAGACGATGGTCTGCTCGGTTTTCTTGGGCAGGTCTTTGAGCACCTGGCTCTTGGCGCGTCGTAGGACGAACGGCCGAAGCGCCTGGGCGATCTGTGTGAGCATGACGGCCTTGGGTGGCGCGTCCGCCCCGTTCTCGGTTTGTTCGCCGTTGTCTTGCTTACCGTTGTCCTGGGTGGCGGTTTTACTGGCCGCAGTGCTGGCGCGGACCATGTCGTTGAACCGGTTGTTGGACCCGAGCATGCCGGGGTTGAGGAACTCGAAGATGCTCCAGAGGTCGCCCAGGTGGTTTTCGATCGGCGTGCCGGTCAGCGCCAAGCGGTGGCGCGAGGTCAGTAACCGCGCCGCCTTGGCGGATTGGCTCGCGGGGTTTTTGACCGCCTGGGCCTCGTCCAGCACGACATAGTCGAACTTGTGCTCCTTGAGGTCAGCGATGTCGCGGCGCATCAGCCCGTAGCTGGTGACGATCAGGTCGTGGTCGTCGAAGTCGGCCCGCATCGCCTCCCGCTCGGCCCCGCCATAGGCGAGGACCTTCAACTCCGGCGCGAAGTGCTCGGTTTCATCCAGCCAGTTAAACACGACCGACCGGGGCGCGACCACGAGTGTCGGTCGGTGCGGCAGCACGTCGGTGTGATCCTGTTCTTTGTCCTTACCTGAGCCGGCTTTCTGCTGGGCGACGAGCTTACGGTTGTGCAGCATCGCCAATACCTGGATCGTCTTGCCCAGGCCCATGTCGTCCGCGAGCACGCCCCCGACCCCGAACCAGCGCAGGAACGACAGCCAGCCGAGCCCCTGCTCCTGGTACGGCCGGAGCTTGCCATGGAAACTTTTTGCGGCGTTGATCGGCTTGATCCCGTCGAACTGTTGCAGCCGTTCACGCGCCTGCCGGAACGTATCGTCGACCTGCAGTTGTTCCTGGTCACTTAGCAGTGCGTCGAGTAGCGCCGCCTGGCTGTTTTGATAGCGCAGGTGGTCGTCGTGGAGTTTACCCAACCCGGTGAGCAGGCCGTGCTCGGATAGCCACTGCTGGGGGAGCAGGCCCTGCGTGCCGTCGTCGAGCGTGACCATCTCCTGCCCGGCGCTTGCCATAGCGAGGATCTGTGGCAGGCCGACCTCTTGTTGTGTCCCGTCGGCGCGTTGGTAAGTCACCGCCCCGTGCAACTCGAACCAGTCGATCCCGGAGCTGACCGACAGCCTGGGTGCGCCCGCCTGCCTGACGGCGCGTTTGTCGGCGTTGACCACCCACCCCTGAGCCAACAGTGTCTCTACGACCTCGACCACGTGCCTGGCGGGCAGGACCAGTTCTTCGGCTTCGCCGTTGGCTTGCCGTAGACCCAGTGTCATCAACTGACCCAGCGCACGCCGTTCGGCGGCGCGGTCGCGGCGTATCGGCTGGCCGGTGGACCCTGGGGCCGCCTCGGGTGAATCATCCTGCCCGGCCTCGGGGTTTTGAGCCTCGGCCTGATCGGCTGACGCCGCGGCGTCCACGCCATTCGTGTCGGACGCTTCGTGAGTCGGGTGGTCGGCCTCTTCGGTCTCGGGCGCGGCGCTGGGCGTGATCGGGACAAACCGCCCCGGTTGCAGCGGGCCGACCCTTTGCCCGGCGTAATCGAATATGACCCGTGCAAGAAGCTGGTTCTTCCCAACATTCGACCCGGCGGCGGGCTTGTGCAGGTCCAGGGTCGGCACGGGCCTGACCTGTTGCTCCTGACGGGCCACGCCCTCGGGTAAATCAATCTCCGGCAACTGCGGGAGCATGTACAGACGATCCAGGAAACTGGTCACGTCCTTGAGCGGCACACACAGAGGCGACGGCCCCTCGCGTCCGCGTTTGGTGTCATCGCGGAACTGGCTGGCCCAGCGGAACGCGTCCCGGTCGTCCAGCGCCGCCGCTTTGCCTTGGTAGATCACCAATCCATCCCAGCCGCCGAGCATCAGCGTGGGGCGGTCGATCGCCATGCGCTCGTGATCTCGGCGCAACTCGACGCCGACGCGGATCTCTTCATCCACCACGTTGCCGGTCATCCACAGGACCCATGGCTTGTCGCCGTCCCACGTCAGCGGTGTCCGGCTGGACCCCGGTTCGTGTTCGTCGGCTTCGATGAAGCATCGGCCGGTCTGGATCATCCTTCCCAGCAGCGTACGCCAGGCCCCCGGCGGCAGGCGGAACGTCGCGTGGCCCCGGCCTATCCGGTAGGGCTCGTCGGTATCATGGACCGTGCTGGCACCCAGAAGCAGCGCGCACAATTCGCGATCGACCGGGTCCGACAGCGAAGATAGTCCGGACGTGGAGATGCGCATGGCTTTGGGTTTGCTCCACCCGCTGGCGGTGGGCGTGCGTTGGCGCAGGTCCACGACCAGTCCTCCCTGACGGGCGCTGAGCGTGGGAAGCACGGCGTAACAGACCTGGCGCTGGTCGGGGAAGACCAGTTCATTGGTTTGGCTGTCGAATCCCGGCGGGCGCATCAGGCTCAGTTGGCCGACCCACTTCGGTTCTCTGTTGCGGGTTTTGGGCTTGCTGTGGTCGCGCTTGCGTGCCTTGGGGGCCCGGACGCGCAGCTTGGCGAGGTCCTGGGCCGTGACGCCCGGACCGGTGTGGTTGTGCTGAAGGTCAAGCAGGGTCGCCCAGATGTGCTTGCAGTACGCGCCCTTCTCGAAGGCTGGGCAGGTGCACTCGGCACTCACCGCCCGATCTTCCCGTTTGACCGTGACGATGTAGGGCTCCCGGCCGCGCACGTTCGCGCGGATCAGCTCGTCGGTATCGGGCTGAATCCGCTCGACGCGCCCCCCCAGTTGATACGCCCGTCCGCGCATCCTTACGCTGGATTGAAAAAAGGGCGACCAGGACGTTGTGATCGACATATCTCACCCGTAAGAGTACACAAAACCGTGCGAATCCCTAAGCTTAGGGCACATAACGCCGCATAGCAATCCCCATGGTTGCGAACCGGCCGGATTAGTCTTCCCCCCCCGGTTGGCGGGCGGAGCGACGCCGCGCTAAACCGTTGCCAGACAGACAGCCCAATGAACTTCTCCCAAATCCTCCCCATCCTGATCCTGGTCCTCGGCCCGACGATGCTGATCCTGCTCATCTGGCGGGGTTGCCTTCGCCGTAATGCGCTGGCGCCGGGGCCGTCACGCCGAGTCGGGCTGGTCCCGGCCGACCTGCTGATCGCTCTGGGCCTGATGATCCTAGGGCCGGCACTGGTGGTGTACTTCTTGCCGGGCACCGAGCCGGGGCAGGCGGAAACCGACACCGCCAAGAGCGTTGATACCCTGGCGTTTGCTTACCGGGCGCTGCTGGCTCAGGCGAGCGGGCAACTGCCCCCGGTTTTGTATCTGTTTTGGCGAGCAAGCTTCGTGCCGCGCGGTCTCCGGCTGATCGGCCTGATCCCCGCGCACCCCTGGCGCGACCTGCGGTGGGGCGTGTTGGGTTTCATCATCGCCGTCCCGATGGTCATGGCCACGATCCAGTCGTCGGTCCTGCTCGGTGGGTTGTTCGGCCAGGAAGCGCCACAGATCGCTCACGACATGCTCAAGATGCTCATGGATTCGGACTCACACCTAGGCTCGATCCTGATCATCGTCTCGGCCGTGCTGATCGCGCCTATCCTGGAGGAAGGCATCTTCCGCGGGATTGTCCAGTCGGTGATGGTCGAGACCCTCGGTGAAAGCCGGCGGTGGAGTATCGTGATCGTCGCGTCGATCGTGTTCATGTTTATTCATGCCGACTTGGCGACGTGGGAACACTGGCAGGCGCTGCCGGGCCTGTTGGTGCTTGGCCTGGTGCTGGGTTGGCTGTATGAACGCACCGGCAGCCTCTGGCCGAGCATCCTGGTACACACCGGATTCAATCTTCTAAACATCCTGCTGGTGTTTGCTGTCAAACAGTCCGCCCAGCCCACACCGTAAAGGCCTTGCCATGACCGATACACCTGCCGAGCCTGTCCCGATCCCAGGACCACGCAACATCGAATGGGTCGGCGACGCCGAGACCGGATTCCTGCGACTGTTAGACCAGACGGTGCTGCCAAACGAAGTTGTTTACCTTGATTGCAGAGACGTGAAGTCGGTCTGGGACGCGATCAAACGTCTGAGCGTCCGAGGCGCGCCGGCGATCGGTATCGCCGCGGCATTTGGATGTGTTATCGGTACGCAGCACGGCGGATTCGACCCGGCCGCTGACCACCTCGCCACAAGCCGACCCACCGCGGTCAACCTGTTCTGGGCGATCGATCGGATGAAGCGCGTCACACCCCGCACACCCGAAGCACTACTCATCGAAGCCAAAGCCATCCACGCCGAAGACGCCGCGATGTGCCAACGGATAGGCGAACACGCGCTGGCACTAATCCAGGAGCTTAGAACGGATCCCTCGCCTCCGAGGCCTATTTCATTTCTTACTCACTGTAACGCCGGAGCGCTTGCAACGGGGGGGATCGGGACCGCGACTGCATCGATGTATCTCGCAAAGAAGAACGGAGCAAAGATCCGTGTGTTTGCCGACGAAACCCGACCACTCTTACAAGGCGCACGCCTGACCGCGTTCGAGTTGGACGCCGCCGGGATCGACGTCACCTTGATCTGTGACGGTATGGCCGGCCAGGTCCTGCGCGAAGGCAAGGTAGACGTTGTCATCACCGGCGCTGACCGCATCGCCGCCAACGGCGACACCGCCAACAAGATCGGCACCTACCCCCTGGCGGTGATGGCGAAACACCACGGCGTGCCTTTCCTGGTGGCCGCGCCGAGTTCAACTTTCGACATGTCCATCACCGATGGCAGCGCTATCCCGATCGAGCTGCGATCCGCTGAAGAAATCACCGAAGGCTTCGGCAAGCGCACCGCACCACCGGGCGTAAAAACATACAGCCCCGCCTTCGACGTCACCCCCGCCGAACTGATCACCGCAATCATCACCGAACACGGTGCGATCCGGCCCGTGGAAGCCGAACATGTGCGCGGCACGGTTGGATCGATTCAATAAAAAAACGCCGCCCGGTAAGGCGGCGCTGATGAGTCTTGAAATACCGGGGGTGGTTCCGCGTTTACTCGCCCTTGGCGATGCCGATGACTCCCATCGCGATGCGTGCCCCGGCGTTGCCGGTGGGTTGGCCGCCGTCGTCGACCTTGGCGTGGACGATCACCCCTCGGCCAATCACGGGGTTGTTCACGCCCGCGACGGAGAGGTTGTCGACGGTGATCTCAAGATGAGCGTTGCCCGCCTCGTCGGCAGTGAGGTTACCCAGATCCCCGGCGTGACGCGCATCCTGTTCGGGTAGCCCGTGGTCGTGTCCCATCGGGTTGTAGTGACCTCCGGCGGACTTTCCGTTAGCGCCGGTGATGTCGCCGTATTGGTGGACGTGGATCGCGTGGGTGGAACCGGGGTCGAGCCCGGCGATGTCGGCGGTGACGGTGACGCCGGCTTCGGTCTGGTGGAACCGTACCGTCCCGTGGGTGGTGCTTCCCTCGGTCGGGACCATGACCGCGACCGCGTTGTTGATCGTGGCCATCATCGCCGCGTGACCGGGTGCATCGGGTTGGGTAGCCGGCTGGGTGGCGGGTTGTGTGGCCGCCTGCTCTTCATGGTGCATCGCGGTAGCGGTGACAGCGATAATCAACAGCAATGCGGCGGTCAGGATGGGGCGTTGAGTTAGCATACGTCGTCCCTTTCATTGGGTCCGTTTGTTTGGCGAGTCGGTCGGTAACTGAATTAGCGATTCGGTTTGATGAGTCAGAACGATCAGGGTGTCGCCTCAATACCCTTGCTGCAGCACAGCTTTTTGCACCCGACTTCGCACTTGCTTTCGGCGGCTTTGGTCAGGGGGCATTGACCGTCCTTACACTTAACCCCGTCCTTGCCCTTGGCGAGGGGGCACTGACCGTCTTCGCATTTCACACCCTCTTTTTTCTTGGCGATCGGACATTGCCCATCCTTGTATTTAGAGCAGTCCTTTCCCTTGGTGAGGGGGCACTGCCCGTCCTTGCATTTTGATTCGCATTCTGCCTTGACCGAGGCACAGCAAGGTTTGTCGCAGCCCGTTGCACACGCGACGCTGTTGTCGACCTTGTTCGAGCAGCCGAGCATCAGGGAAAGGGTGAAAGCGGCAACCAGTAATGTCCTGAACATAATCGGATTTCCTTTAAAGGGAGGAGTTAATTCGGAACGGCATTATAAACAAGCTTTACGGCGGGTGTCCCGTGTCACGACAGAAATCACTTTTAGAGAGTTATCGACGCCAGCGGGACGATCGATTCGATCAACTCTTCCTGATCGTAGGCGCGGGACAGGTCGATGGGCAAGGCCACGCCGTGGTTGTGGTCCGATGCCAGGACGAGCATGGTGTCGCGCAACGGCTCGAATCCCATCTCGGCGGGCTGGTGCCCCATCACGAACTGCCTGCACCCCCAGGCCTCCGCCAGCGTGTCCGCGGTTGCCTGGCTCTGGTTTCGGCCCCAGACCATGTGGTACACATCGCCCTTCTCGGACAGGTCCTGATCGGCCGGTATACGGTCGATAACGGCCGTGTCGAACCGTTTCAGCCTGCTGTTTGAGGGGATGCTGTGGCTGGTGAAGACCCCGTTGGCGCACCGGACCGCCAGGAGCAGGCTCCGCAGGTAGCCGTTCATCGCCTCGCGGACGGTGTCTGCGTCCTGGCCGAACAAGAAGTCGATCCCGCCATCGAAAGACTCGACGGTATCTCGGCCTTCTTTGAGGATGCCTTCGCCTCGCAGTTGTGCCAACTCGTGGTTGGACTGCAGCACATAAACCTGGTCGGGGTATCGGCACTTCAGTGCCGCGACCCGCGCCAGCATCCTGATCGACAGGTCCATGCCGTTGACAAGGTCCGGGCCGTGGATCACTTCATGCAGGACGATCCGGTTGTCCGGGCGGTTGTCCAGCCCCGCAAGTTTGACCAGCCGCTGGTAGTTCTGGGTGTTGTCATGCAGGTCTCCGGTCAATAACAGCTTGCCGGTGTCGGGCAGATCCACCACGGCCCCGGACAATCCGGGCGTCTGCAGGTTGGCCTGCTCAGCCTTTTGGAACAGATCGGCCACGGCCCGGGCGTCACGCATGTCAAGTTCGGGGTGGGTCGTAGGTTCGGGCATAGGCGGTCAGTATGGGCCATCAGATCGGCCTCTGCGAGTCCTGGCCCCGGTAAGGGTATGATTATGTCAAAGGATATCCGGTCAGAACGGCAATAATCCCGGGGTCCGGACGTTTGGCTTGAGGAGCATGTATGGGCCGAAAGCCGTTGGAATTGCCTGTGGAACAAGTGCTTAGGCAGGCGGCCCAAGGCGATGCCGAGGCTTGGCGTCTGCTGGTGGAAACCTACAGCCCCCGGGTGTATGGCCTATTAGTTAATCAGTGTCGAGACAAGGATTTAGCGGAAGAATTGACCCAGGTTACGTTCGTGAAGGTCGTCCGGAAGATCAACCACAGCCAGGGCGGCTACAAGGAGACCGGTCGGTTTGATGCCTGGTTGTTTCGGATCGCGATGAACGGCCTGCGGGACGAGATGCGTCGACGCAAGCGGCAGGCCAGGCCCACGGACATGGGCCCGGGCGCCACCAGCGGGCGTGATGAACAGACCGGGGCCTGGTCCACCCTTCAGCAGTCGATCGTATCGGGTGGACCCAACCCTTCGGTGGACCCGGCCGAGCAGGCGATCAAGGCCGAGCAAATCCAACGCCTGCAATCGGCGATCCAGCAGTTAAGCCCCGCGGACCAGCAGATCATCCATCTGCGACATAGCGCGGGCCTGAGTTTCGCCCAGATCGCCGACTCGCTGGACCAGCCCCTGGGCACGGTCCTTTCAAGAGGACACCGGGCGCTGGGCAAACTCAAGAAGTTGATGACGCAAGACACAGACGACCCAAACGAAACCAACAGTAACCACGACAAAGACAAGGACAGCAACACCGCCACACGATTGGCATGACGCGAAGATGAGACACAAAGATGGATACGCCACAAGAACAACACGACGCTCACACGATCCAGACCGATTCTGAACTGGATGCGCTGCTGGATGAGGCGTTGGATCAAGCCACGCCCCCGGCCAGCCCGGACCTGGCGCAGCGGATCATCGACCAGACCTTGCCGATGCTTGGAGGCCGGCCCGTGCTAGCGCGGATCGGGCCGACGGCGTTGCGTATCGCCGCCGCGGCCGCGATCGTTGTCGGGGCCGGCGTGGCCACGATGGTCATGACACGCAACCAGGCCCCGCCGACCGACACCGGTTATGCCATCGAACAAATCGAGTCCGAACTCAAGGCCATCGACCAGGCGATCGAGCCGGGTAACACGCTCATCGACGAACAACTGGATATGCTGTCGCTGAGGGTGGAACTGGTCAGCACCGAAGACGCCTGGAGCGAGGCCGGCACGGACACCAGCACTCTGATCGATCAGGCAGTCACGGGATTCGAGGTCGATCAACTCAGCGACGACACAGCGTTTATCTGGACCGACGGGACCGCGATGTTCTAAGCTTCGATCAAGCGCCCGCAAGGGAAAGGTCATCTAAGATGAGATTGGCAAGCATCTCACTGTCCGCATTGCTGGTTCTTTCGGCGAGCCTCTGGGTCATCGCCCAGGCCCCCGATCACCCGGACCCACCACCGCCGGCACACCCGGACCAACCCGGTGAACAGGATCGTCCCGAGCGCCCGCGATGGCACCGCGACCACAGCCGGCCGATGGACGCGCAACAGGTCCGCGAAGCGATCGAAGTCCTGCGCCAGATCGACCCTGAAAAAGCAGAGCAACTCGCGCAGCACGTCGACGAAAACCCCGAGCGGGTCGGGATCGCCCTGCGCAATAGCTTCCCGAACCTCGGGCGTTTCATGGCCATGAGCCGGTACGACCCCGATGGGTTTGAACTGCGGATCAAGGACCTCGCCCTGAGCAGGCAGTCCCAGCTAAGCGCCCGGCGTCTCCATGAAGCGCAGCGCGCGGGTGACGACGAACTCGCCGCCGCCGAACTGTCCGTCATGGAAGGGATCGTCGCAGACCACTTCGATATCAGGCAACAGATCCGAGAGCACGAATTGATGAAGCTTGAGCACCAGATCGAAGTGCTCCGGGACCAGTTGCAAGAGCGGACAGACGACCGGGATCAGCTGATCGAAGAGCGCCTCGAAGAACTGGTCTCGCAGGATGAGGACGCCCGCTGGTAGCGGCGTAAAGCATAGATCTCCCCGGAAGCCCTCTAGCTCTCACATGATCGCGCCAGCCGGTTTCTGAACCGGGTCGACGACCCCCGCCAAAGTGAACGCCGTCTTGCGCCGCCGACACCCCGGGCATGCCCGGCAGGGGATATCCGCGGAACCCAGGCACGACCACGACTTGTCCCAAGGCACGCCCAACTCCTCGCCCAACTCCACGACCTGGCGGTCGTTCAGTTCAAGCAACGGTGTGTCGATCCACGGCACATCACCTAAATCGTAATCGCCGCTCTGATCCGCCAGCATCGCCTGTTCCGTGGCGCGCGCCACCGTCTTGACGTCACCGTTAAACGATGCCGGCCAGATCACCCGGCCGGCTTGCACCAGCCGCGAGCTGCCCAGCGCCGCCAGCAAGACCTGCGGCGCAACTAAAGGCCCCATCGGCTCGCCATCGGGCCCCTTGCCCAGGCCGTGGCCGTAGAGGTGGGACATATCGATCGTGTGGACTCGGGTGATCGCGAAATGCTCCGCCTGCCGGTGGACGTACTCCTGACGGTGGTGGGCGTTATCCCGACCGTCATTGATACACAGCAAAGACAGCCGGGTCTTCTCGTTGTTCTCAATCGTCAGGGCCGTCGCCACCAGGCTACGCAGGCCGCCGCTGTGCAGGATAAGGGCGTGTGGGTTAGGCATGGGTATATTATCGGCCATCGGGCTCACGGCCCGTGAGAACCCGGTCCGCCACAAACCCGGTTCATCCGTTAAAATCCCCCACGCCTTAGCAAACAAACCCACACAGGAGCCCCCGGCATGGCGATCGTCGTCTTTGAACACCACGCGATGGAAACCTCCGCACGACTGGGCCAGGTCCTGCGTGACCACGGCCATCAGCTCAATGTCATCCGCCTCTACGCCGGCGACCCCATCCCGGTTGACCTCAACGACGTTGACGGCGTCGTCTCCATGGGCGGGCCGATGAACGTCGACCAGGCCGACGATCACGGATGGATCAACCAGGAGGCCCAGTTCATCAAGTCTGCGCACGAAGCCGCCTTACCGATCGTCGGCGTCTGCCTGGGGGCACAACTCATCGCCCACGCGCTGGGCGGTAAGGTCCAAGCCATGGACGCCCCCGAGATCGGTTGGCACCCGGTCGGCCAGTTCCGCCCCGGGTTCCCCGATACGATCTTCGGCGGTATCCCCTGGACCACCGACCAGTTCCACACCCACGGCCAGCAGGTAACCGAGCTACCCCCCGGTGGTGTGCTGATGGCGAGTTCCGATTGTTGCAAGAACCAGGCCTTCCGCGTCGGGCTGACCACCTACGCCTTCCAGTTCCACTTCGAGTGGACCCGTAATGACATCGAAGGCATCCTCGATCAGTTCGCCAACTGGATCAAAGAATCGGGCCGCGATGTTGATGTGATCCGTAGTGAAGCGGAAACAAAGTACGACCTCTACCGCCACCTCGGCGATCGCCTATGCGAATCCCTGGCGTCCTGGGTCTTCTGTATCGAGCATCGGCTCAACCACACCCGAGGCCCCGCCGCCAACTTCGATGCGTCACAGTCATAAGCAATGCGACTTAACCAGCGATATCAACGACTCATGGAAGCCCGCGGTCTTAGACCGTGGGCCTTTTAACATGCCGCGTCAAAACTCCAACCTCACCCTCCCCGTCCCACCCGGTTTCAGCCTTCAAGCCGCGGTCTGTAGCTACGGCTATTTCATCCTCGCGCCCAACCGCTGGGACCCCGGCACACGCACATTCACCCGCCCACTGCAAGGCCGACGAGGCCGGTCGGTTCAAGTCACCATCAGCCAACCGAGATATGACAGGCGTAGGCTCAAACTGACCTGCGATAAACGGCTGGATGCCCCCGAACGTGCGGCTATCAAAGCACAGGTCCGCCGGATGCTCAGGGTCGACGAAGACTTCACGGGCTGGTTCAAGATGCACCCGATCGCCCGTCGAAAAAAGTTTGGCCGTTTGTTTTGTTCGCCGACACTGTTCGAGGACATCGTCAAGACCATCACCGGCTGCAACGTTACCTGGTCCAACACGGTCCGGATGAATCAACTGTTGTGTGACAAGGTCGGCCGCGGCGCATTCCCGACCCCGGCGCAACTCGCCGCGATCGCCCCCGCCAAACTCAAAGCCAGTTGCAAAGTCGGCTACCGCGCCGAACGGATCATCCGGCTCGCACGCGATGTCCAGGCCGGCCGACTCGACCTCGCGTGGTTTGAAAAACCACTACTTCCCGCAGACGAAGCCTATCAGGCCCTCTTGAAGATCTACGGCCTCGGCCCCTTCGCGGCCGCTAATATCTGCCAGTTGCTGGGCCACTACGACCGCATCGCCATCGACACCGAGACCTACCGCCACTTCTGCACGACCTTCGGCGTCAAACGACCCAAAGACCCTTCCAAGCTCCACCCACGCATCGAAAAACACTACACGCAATACGCACCGTATCAATTCCTGGCCTACTGGTTTGAGTTGTGGTGCGGTTACGAAACCGCCAACGGCAAGCCCGCGCCCCAGTGGCTCCCCCACGAGGCCGGCGACTTCACCGCGACTAAACTTCAATAGCCGTCGGCGCGTCCGACTCACTGCTGACCATGCTCAACAGCTTCTGCCCGGGCTGTGGATCGAGCTTGCCGCCCGCCGCCACCGGGGCCAGCCCCCCCGACTCGGTGATCACGAACAACGGGATCGCCTCCTTGCCGTAGCGGACGAGGAACGAATCGTAGCCATACGTCTCGGTGATCTTGCTGGTTTTGATGACATAATCGGTCCCCAGTCGCACGGTCAACTCGGCGAACGTCGTCCGGTCCCCGAACAGATAACGCCCGTGCAGGTCGTGTGACTTGGCGGATTTTTCCTCCATGACCCCCATCCTGTCCGGCGGGAGCTGGTACACGTCCTGACGGTTGAAGTGGTCCATCAGGTGCACCGCCGCCAACGCGTTCGCCTCATCGTTGGGGGTCAACGCCATCACCCGTTTGATTTCGGTCAGGTCGATGCGGTCCAGCAGCTCGTCGGACATGATCGACCCGAGGTAGGCGTCCAGCCCCGCCATCTTCGCCGAGTGGATGTTCCGGCGGTTGGTGTCGACCATCACCACAGCGATCCCTTCCGCCTTGAGCGCTTGGGCGATCTGCCGGGCCCATTCGTGCGCCCCGACAATCATCACCCCCTGCGGGTCCGTCGTCGCCAACCCCAGCAAGCGCGCGGCCGGCCCCGCGACGAGCCCGCTGAACGTGATCGTCCCCACGATCACCATAAACGTAACCGGGACCAGGTCCAGGGCGCCGGGGTAGCCCACCTCGACCAGCCTGAACGCAAAGATCGCCGCCACCGCCGCCGCCACGATCCCGCGCGGCGCTACCATCCCCAGCCACAGACGTTCCTTCCAGGTCATGCCCTGTCCGATCGTCGACAGCAGCACCGACGTCGGCCTGACAATCAGGATCAACGCCAACACGAAACCCACACCCCCCAAGTCCAGCCGCTGAACATCCGCCACACGCAGCCTCGCAGACAGCAGGATGAACAGCGTCGAGATCAGCAGCACACGCAGGTTTTCTTTAAACGCAATCACGTGACTCACCGCCGCGAAACGCTGGTTCGCCATCAGCACCCCCATCAGCGTCACCGCCAGCAGCCCCGATTCGGGGTGGATCAGGTTACTCGCCTCGAACCCCGCCACCACCACCCCCAGCGTCATCGGGCTCTGCAGGTAGTCGGGGATCCAGTACCGGTTGAGCATGAACACCAATAACGACGCGGCCGACAGGCCCACGATCAACCCGCTGCCAAGCGCCTGCGCCCCGGACAGGATAGACCCGGCCAGCGTCGTGTCGGTCGTTCCGTGTATACCGGGCAGGATCGATTCAAACACCAGAACAGCCAGGATCGCACCGATCGGGTCAGACAGCGTTCCTTCCCACTTCAGCACCGGCCCAAGCTGCCCGCCCGGGCGGACGTGCCGCAGTAATGGCCCGATGACCGTCGGCCCGGTGACCGTGAAGATCGCACCGGTCAACAGCGACAGCGGCCATCCGAACTGCAACAACAGGTGTGCCGACAAGGTGGCCAGCAGCCACGTCACCAACACCCCGATGCTCACCAGGTTCCGAACCGTCCCCCCGATCTTCTGTAGCTCGCTCCGCTTGAGTGTCAGGCCGCCCTCGAACAGGATCACCGCCACCGACAGCGAGATCATGGGAAACAACAGGCCGCCAAATAAACCGTCCGGATCCAGCAACGGCTCGCCCCGGACCGCCTCGGGCACCGGGCCGGCCAGGAACCCAAACACCAACAGCAACAGGATCGCCGGCAGCTTCAATCGCCATGCGAACCACTGCGCGCCGATGCCCAACACCAGCACAGCCGTCAATCCAATCATCAGTTCTTCGTTCATGACAGACTCAACAACTCTTTTCCCCAGCCCCGGCTTTGCCAGGGGAGCTGCGTTCGAGAGTCGGTGTTATGTCTTACGCCGTGGTCGCACCGCTAAAACTTGAATCATGTTCCACCCCGACCAGCGCGATCCCCGCCGCGTCCGCCGCCTCGATCACACTCGGCTTCTCCGCCAGGATTACCGAACCCGCCGCCACCGCCAAACATGAACCACCCGCGGCCTTGAGTGTCTCGATGGTCTTCACACCCACCGTCGGCACGTCGAACCGGCGGTCCTTGTCGGGCCTGGGCCCCTTGATCAGCACCCACCCGCCGGACTTACACAAACCCCCGGCCCGCTGGATCATCCCATCGGTCCCCTCGATCGCCTCGACCGCGATCACGTCCCGGCCCTTCACCGCGATCGCCTGGCCGATGTCCAGGTCGTTCATCCGCATCAGGATCGGCCAGCCGAACGTGATATCCGCCATCTGCGCCGCGCTGGGCTGCCTGCGTGTCAATACGCCGGGCGTGGCCATATGCTCCGGGATGTAGCGCGTAGTGTCGATCAGTTCGACCCCTTGGCTTTGTAGCTCATCCGCCAGCGCGGTCAACACCGTCTGGCTCCGCCGGTCGTGGCGCAGCACACGATACCACAGCCTTAGCGCCCGCAGGTCCGGCAGCGAGTGGAGGATCCCCAGGGGGTGGTACACACGGGTCTTCTTAACGACCCCCACCATCACCGCCTGTTGCGCCCCCCAGCGGTTTAACAGCTTGATCCATCGCCCCAGCCGGGTGACCCCCGCGCGGGCGAAAGCGTCACACAGCCCCGGCAGATCAGGATCATTTTGCTCGCCGATCACCACGCACACCACACGCCGACCCGACGCACGGATACCCGCCGCCTCAAGCACCGGCAGCCGTCCATCGCCCGCAATCAATCCGATCGGCCGATCGTCCATAGCCAGATGATATGCGGATCGCCTAGCACACCCAAGCATCAGACCTTTTCAATATCACTGTGAATAAGATCAATTGAATTGATGAAATCGAAAATGCCGGATTCTTTGCATGGTTTAGCGGCGGATCGAAGATCCGCGTGCGGGAGCATACGTGGGGACCAAGCACGCGGCGATAAACACGGCGATCTGCGATCGCCCGCTAAACTGTAAGCGATAAACAGTTCCGTCAGCCGTGAGTCGTGAGCCGTTGTGCGGATCAATCCCCCATCCACTATCCGCCATCCCCATTCAATACGCCCGGACCACCCCGACGACCAGGCCCTGGAGGGTGATGTCCTGCGGGTCGGCGTAGATGGGTTCGAAGGAATCGTTGGCCGGCTGGAGGCGGATCCGGCCGTCGCGTTCCTTGTAGAACTTCTTGAGCGTCGCTTCGCCGTTGTCTAAGAGTGCAACGACGGTCTGGCCATTGCGGTAGGTGGTGCGCTGCTCGCAGATGACGAAGTCGCCGTCGCGGATCTGCTCGTCGATCATGGATTCGCCGCGTACTTTCAGGACGAAGGTCTCTCCGGATTTTGCGGACGAGCGGACGAAAAGCTCTTCGAGGTCCAGGTGTTCTCTTTCTTCGACGGCCTCGATCGGCAGGCCCGCGGCGATCGTCCCGACCAGCGGCAGCCGGCTGTTGCGCTGCTCATCGGGGAGCCCGGCATCGGGGCTAACCTCCAAAGAGCGCGCCTTGTTGGCCTTCCTGACCAGCGCGCCTTTTTTGATCAACGCCTCGACGTGCTCGAACACGGTGACCTTGGAGACGTTCAGCTCGTCGGCGAGTTCCTGCATCGTCGGCGAATAGCCGCGCGACAGACGGATGTCGCGGATCCGTGTGAGGATGTGTAGCTGCTTGGGGGTCAGGTTCATGCTCATGGTTCGCCTCCGCGTGAGCCGGCCTGTCGGCCGGGAGATGGATCGTTGGGTAGGGCGGTTGCGCCGGCGGCCCGGCCACACGCACCTTGATCGTTGATTTGTTTTCTGCCCCGCTTACCTCGCGGTTCCCCCCGGCCGGGCTCTGGCTGGTTGCAGGTGTCCCGGGCAGGAGTGTCAGCCGCATCGCCGAGACCAGCGAGCCCAGCCCGACCACCGCCCGCTGCTGGGTGTGAAGCCAATGCAGGGCCGTCTTGAGCACCGCGGACCGCGTGGGATTGACCCGCAGCGTGCCCTGGGGGGTATACACGTCCGTAGGATCCTGGGTCGGCACATGCTCGAAGCGGTCCTCGGCCAGCCGACTGGGAGCCCTCGATACCCCCTGGACCTCCAGATCGCCCGACGAAGCCTCTGCATCGCCCTTGGGACGCCGCCACCGGCCCCACTGGGCGTAGCCCCCGGCCGACTCTCCCTGCGGGTCGTGCCCCTGCGTGGAGCCCGTCTGACGGGCCAAACCCCGCCCTCGCACGTTCAGGGTCGTCGTAAAGTCGCCTCCAGGGCCCAACATCACCAGGGGAACAGTCATGACGGCATCGCCTCCATAGGGGTAAACAGCTCAGTGAAACCCCATATCTTGGGGGCTTCATCTCCGAACCGCTCTTTCCTTCGACGTACCGCTTGGCCATACTTGAACATTGGCTCCAAAATCTGTTCGGTAAACGTTACCCCAAAAAGAACCAAACGTCAAGAAGAAAATCCAAAGCAATTGGAATTAGCGACTTACAGGATTAACCCCCTCGAAAACCGACCCTAACAGGGGGACTCGGGCTTATCGGGCATTGTGATGTTGGGGTGGGTGAGCTATCGTGAATGCGACGTTTCTTCAATGACTTCTTGGAGGGAATCCTGTGGCGCTTTTCTCTAACGATGACCCGGACATGCCGGACAAGTTCCGTAAGATGTTTGGCCCCGAGCAGATCGATCAGCAGGTCCGCCAGGCGATCCAGTTCTGCTGGATGGTGTTGCCTGATGAGAGGAAGTCGGTCGATGAGGTGGAGCGACAGATCCACAGGATCGTCGATCGTGCTTTACGCGACCTGCGCGAAGACTTCGATTCCTTCGGTTTAGAGGGAAACTAACATACGGAATTCAGTTGCCTAACGCCGCCTGCGCGCCATCCCCAGCAACACGCCCATCCCGATTATTACCGCGCTCATCGGCTCGGGCACGGCGGCGGTGAGGGCTTTGGACTTGTAGCGGACCTTGCCGTTGTTGTTGCTTGACCACGACGTGGGGTTGAACTGCGATTGCCAGGGGTTGCTGGACGCGAAGAGGCCGGCCAACTCGGCTATCTCGTGGTCGTCTATCTCGCGCCGGATCTCGCCGGGGCTCAGCAGGCCGTGGGACACGGCGTCGAGGTCGTCGAAATCGTCGTCCAGCCCGATCAGGTGGAGGATCTCGTGTTCGACGGCGGTCTGGTAGTCGTATTGGTCGTCCTCGATCTCATCCTCATCGTCGCCGTCAAACCATTTGAAGGCGTTGTTGATGGTGACCTGGGCCTTGCCGCCCGAGTCGAAATTATCCTCCCCGAGGAAGAACTCGTTGCCGTGGCGGTCTTGGGTGACGGCAAACTCCGCCAAGCCTAATTGGTTGCCCAGGCCCTTGCCGTCGTCCTCACGGAACAGGATGTTGTAGCCGCTGTTCTTGTCGGTGGTGGTCTTTAACTCGATGTCGATATCGGCGTGCTTCGCGGCGTCGTTGATCCGCGACAGCGCGTTATCGATCGCGTTGACCCGGCCGGACCCGATCTCGTCGTAATCGTCGATGAGTACATACAAGGGGTTGGTCGATTTATCCGGGGTTGCCGTCGGGATTATCTTGACGTCGTCGTCCAGCTCCTTGTGGAACGGCTTAGCCGACACGGTTTCTTTGGGCTCGATGGGCGTGGCTGGATAGGAATAGTGTTGGTCCGCTTCGTACTCGTCGTCGGGCTTGTCGGTGCGTGAGTGTGTATCGACGCGGGTCTTATTGTTGATGTAGGTTAGCGCGGGTTTGTCCGGTATAACGGGCTGAACCTGGGGCTTGGGGTCTTGTTTGGCAGGTGTCTTGACGAGAGTCGGTTGGTCATGGCGCTCGGGGAGGTACCGGCCGGGCTTCTTCAGTTCAACCGTGGGCGCATCATCCTTGACCGGTGTAGCGACATGCGTCGTGGTTGGGACGGTGCGTTCGACCAGCACGGGCTTAGTGTCGGTCACCACGGGCCGATCCGTTTGGATACGATCGGACGCCTGCGTTGGCTTCACGTTCAGGGCTTCGGGTTCGGTCCGTGTTACCAGAGGCACCTCGGCTGGCGGGATAAAGGGTCGGCTGACCGGCGCGTCGGGTGCGGGGGGCGTCAACTCCGCAGCCGGGCTCGTCGGCGACGTGTTCAACACCAGGGGTGTGAGGTCGGCCTCCTGGTTGTCCAAGTCGGAGGGGGCGGTGAACACATCAACCACGATAGGTGTCCCGGGGGCCTGGGCGATGGACTCGATATCAGAGGTCGACTCTTCGGGCTGTTCCTGGCCGACTTCCCCGAACCCCAGGATCGTGTATTCGCGGGCGGGTATCGCGTCCGGTAAACGCCAGGCCAACGGGTCCGGCGCGATCACGTACTCTTCTACCGGTCCGGCAAACGGGCTGGCGACCTTGGGTAAGTGGGCGATATCTCTGCGTCGGATCATCCGTCGCTGGGCCGTCTCTTCCTGAGCCGCCATCGCTGAGGGCTGATTGTCGGGTTCAACTTGATCATCAACCCGATCCTTCTGGCTTTGTTCAAGCCGGGCCCGGGCTTGATGGAGGATGTCCGCAAGGCTGCGCGCCTTGAACGGGCTGTTCAGTGCGGATGTGTCGTCACGTGAAGTGCGGTCG
>JAJDCV010000307.1 GCA_029260675.1 Phycisphaeraceae bacterium | reverse complement strand
CCGAAGACACCCCAGTGCCCGACACCGGCGAGCGCGGCGGTGAGGTCTTCCGGCGAATAGATGACCGCGGGCCGCCCGTCGATCGTGATCACCAGGAGACGCGGGGCGTGCATCTTGCCCATCTGGCGTTGGGCGTACAGGCTGTAATCCACCCGCCGGTTGTCGTATGCGTCCATGCCCAGTCCCTGCCCGGTGATGATCGGCGAGTCCTCGGACAAAGGCGTAGGCATACGGTTGGGGAATAGCTGAGCCAACATCGCCTGCGCAACATCAACCGCGCCCGGTGAGCCGCCCGCGGCATCCAGCCAGAGCGTGCCCCCGGCCTCGACCCACGCACGCAGTGCCTGCGCCTCGTCGTCCGTTAACGCACCATCCCCGGCCGTGGTCAGGAACGCAACCCGTTCATCGGCCAGTTCATCTGCCAAGACCGTGCTCACCACCAGATCCATCCCTAGCTCGCGCGCCACCACCGCACGGAGCTGCGCAAGCGCCCCGGGCTCGGGATCGTAGTCCCCGCCGTGCCGGAGGCGCGCCACATCAACCCGCTCAGTCGGCCAGATCGCCGGCGGGGCAACGTAGTTCGTCTCAAGGCGGGTCCGCCTGGGCTCGGCGCCGACTGCAAAAAGATAAATATTCGACATCGCGATGAAGCTGTCGCCGTGACGTTTCAGATCATTGACCTGCAAGCCCCGACCGATATCCCGTGTGAACGCGACCACCAACGGGCGCACGCCGTTGTGGACCATCCGCATAGACACGGTCGGGCGGAGCTTCGTGTGCAAACTATAAAACGGGTGAAACTCAGCGACGTCTTCAAGCTCCCGACCGGGGTACAGCGCCTCGATCAGCACCTCAACACTCCCGGACAGCCGGCCCCAGGGCGCTTCGGGGTTGAATACCAGCATCCCTCCAGCGTCGATGTATCCGCGCAGCCGAATGATCTCGTCGTCGCTTAACGTGAACGGCTCGTTCGTCGCCAGGTAAAGCAGGGGCGAGTCGGCCAATTCAACCATCGGTTGTTCAAGCCCGACGGTCTGCCAGGCCGTGTCGGTTTCATACACGTCCGAGGCGTACGTTGCGAAGTTCCAGAGGTCGTGCGGCCGATTGTCCCAACGCCCATCAAATCTGATCTTCGACACAGCGACCGGCTGAAGCGCGTTCGACAGGTAGAGCAGCGCAAACCCGGTGGACAACAGCTTGCCCTGGTTGCCGCTGTCGTCCTGCCACAGGCCGTCGGCGTCTTGGCGGCTGAGCATCTCGGCGGTGACTTGGCGGAACCAGTCGACACCATTGAACGTCCGACGACCGGTCGCCTGCCCGACCTGCTGGATCGTCCACATGGTGTAGAACCAGTCGGCGCCCTGGCTCTGTGCAGGATCGAAGTTTTCATCCAGCCAGCGCAGGCCCTTGCGCAGTTCGGACGAGACGTTGTCTTTCGTCGGATCGGTGAGTTTCGGGCCGTTGAGGAAGCGTTCGCTGAGGGTGAGCGAAGCGACACCGGCGGCGGTCATCGCGGTGTTGACCGTGCTGCGGTTAGATCGGGCGCGTGACTGGCTAGGGTTGGTCTTCACCGCGCTTGCATTTGCCAGCATCCCCACGGCCCAACCGGCGGGCTCGTCGCCGGGCGTCTTCTGTTGTGTCAGCCGCCACTGCTTGTCGATCGGCACCCAGGTCTTCTTGCGATTCAGTTCGATGCCCAGCTTGTCCGCGCCCCACAGACCCAGCACGCCGTAGAACCCGTTGCCGTGGTCGCCGAACCCGGCGCTTGGGCCGCCGAGGTATTCGCTTTTGAAGTTGCCCTTGTCGGTGACCGACGAAGCCAGCCAACCGGCGTCGCGCTGCGCCCAGGGCCCGAACGACTCGCCGGTCAACCGAGACAACATCATCAGCCGCATCCCCCGGTCGTACGTGTACGGGGTGTCATTCGACAAGACCCAACTGATGCGCCGGTACAGCCTCGGGTCCTGGTACGACTGACCCGCGGCGAGCATCGCCCAACAGGTCAGCGCGTGGTTCCCTGTTTCATACACCACCTCCTGGTAGCGCGGCTTGCCTTGGTCAAACCGCATCAGCGCCCAGTATGCGCTGTCGTGGCGTACGGCTTCATGGGGCAGGATGGCCTTGATTTTCGCTTCGCTTCCCTGACGCCCCGCGGAGTAGAGTTCATGGACAGCTGCACCGATCGCGACCCGGACATCATCAATCGAGAGGTTGTCCGCATCGAATGGGCCCGCAGGCAGAAGCACCGGGTCGGGGGGCAGCAGGCCGCGTGTCAAAGTGAAACCACGCACGCGCCCGGGTGTTTCCAGCAGCCCGATCAGGTGCGCCGCGTACGCCCCGAAACTGCGCATGTGCGGCCTGACGTGATCGGGCATCGGCTGGTTGCCACGGTTGTAGACCTCGTACTTCTGAGCACCGGCCGCCGCCTTAACGAGCTTGGCGCGGAGTGACGCCAACGCCCGGTCGTCGTAGCGCCCAAGGTACCCGTCGTGCATCGCCAGGTAGGTGGATCGCATCAGGTCGAAGCCGGCCCGCTGCCGCTTGCGGATCAGCGTGCCGATCGCCGAGCCGACCTCCCCCAGCGCCTTGCCGTCGCAGGTCTGGATCATCACGTAGGCCAGGTCGCCGCGGTATTCACGGAAGGCCTTGGTCATCTCGCGGTAACGCTCGTTGCGCTGATCCTGCTCGCGGCTGCGCATCTGCTTGAGTTGGTTCTGCAACGCCTCGATCTGCTTGACGATCGGCTCGGCCTTTTTGCGGGCACCGGACGTCATGTGCGGCAACGCCGCCCGGCCCGAGTATGTCTTCTCAAACGGCGGGACACCGACCTTCACGCGCGTCTTTGCCCTCAACCCGATGAGTTGCTTTTCGATCCGTTTGCCCTCATCGCTCAACGGGCTCTCGTACCGTGTTTTGGTCTCCGCCGGCATGTCTTGAAATAGATCGTGGAGCGCCTTGGCCGTGTCCGCCCGCATCGCAGGCAACGATCCGCCCGCAGCCCCCACCGCCCGATCGTGCAGCCAATCCTTGATGATCGGCATCAGGTGCCAGCGGATATACGTATCGCCGTAGAGATCGCCCGCGAGCTTGCCATCAAGTCGGCGCAATACCTCGGCACCATCATCAGACTTAAGCTCCCCCAACACACGGTGCGGCCGCTTGAAGACCGCGCGGTGCTCGGGCGCCTTGAGCGTGCCCAGCTCTTGGGCCTCGGCGATCAGCTGCGCAAACGCCGCGTCCACACGCCCGCTATCCGTGTCCGCATCACACACACTCACAGACAGCGTAAGACAAAATATGCCCGCTACGCACAAGCCAACCACACGGCACAACACCGCGTGAATACGATACAACTGCATGCCCGGCCTCCCGCCCCCGGATGCCACGAATCACGACGTAACTATACGCCCACCCACGGACGTAAAACCAATCCAACCACGCACGCCCCGGCCCGCAAACCCGGTCAGATCTCCTGGATCTCCTTGGATTTCGCCGTGATCAGCGCATCCACCTTCGACTCGTACGTCTTCAGCAGCTCCTGTACGTCGTCCTTGGCGTCGTCGGCGTTGTCTTCGCTGATGTGCAGGGTCTTGTCCTTGGCCGCCTGGTCGACGTGCTTGTTCGCGTCGCGGCGTGCGTTGCGGATCGTGACCTTCGCCTGCTCACCCATGTGCTTGACCGAGCCGATCAGCTGCGTGCGGCGCTCGCCGGACAACGCGGGGAGGTTCAGCCGGATCTGCTTGGCCTCGACCATCGGGTTCAACCCCAGCCCCGCCGCCTCGATCGCCTTGCCGATCTCTTTGGCGCTGGATGCATCAAACGGCTTGATCAATATCTGCGTCGGCTCGGGGACGGTGATCCGCGCCATCTGCCGAAGCTCCGTCTGCGTACCGTAGTAGTCCACCTTCACAAACTCGACCAGGGCCGTCGACGCCCGCCCGGTCCGCACGCCGCGCAGCTCACCCTTGAGATAGTCCACCGCCTTGTCCATCGACTCTTCGCACGTCAACAGGCTCTCGTCCAGGTCCATAAGTAAATCTCCGATCTGCGATCTGTAATCTACGATCTGCCCCAATCTACTCGATCGCAGATTGAAGATTACAGATCGTAGATAGTCGATTAATCCACCAGCACCCGCGTGCCGTGGGGCTTGCCCGAAACTACCTCGGCGATGTGCCCGGGCTCTTTCATATTAAACACGATGATCGGGATCCCGCGCTTCCGGCACATATCAAACGCCGTCAGGTCCATCACCTGCAAATCCCGGTCGATCGCGTCCTTGAACAAAATCGTCTCGAACCGTGTGGCGTCGTCGTGCTTCATCGGATCCTTGTCGTAGATCCCATCGACCTTCGTGGCCTTGAGCAGCACGTCCGCGTTGATCTCCGCGGCCCTCAGTGACGCCGCCGAGTCGGTTGTGAAAAACGGGTTCCCGGTCCCGGCTACAAAGATCACCACACGCCCCTTCTCCAGGTGCCGGATCGCCCGGCCCCGGATAAACGTCTCCGCCACCGCGGATAGGTTGATCGCGCTAAGCACCCGCGCCGGCTGGCCGAGTTTCTCCAACGTCTCCTTAAGCGCAAGCCCGTTGATCACGGTCCCGAGCATCCCCATCTGGTCGGCGGTAGCCTGCGCGATGCTGCCCTCGCTGGCGAGTGTCGCGCCCCGGATGATGTTGCCGCCCCCGACCACCACCGCCAGCTCCGTCCCGACCTTCGCCGCCGACGCGATCTCCTTGGCGATCACGTCCAGCTCCGGGCCGTCGATCCCGAACCCCCCTGGCTTGCAGAACGCCTCGCCGCTGATCTTCAAAAGCACCCGCTTGTACGCCGGCTTGCCAGCCCGGGCTTGCTGCTTACGGTCGGTCGTCTGGGTCATCGTGGTTCCCTAATGGGTCGCTGGGTGTCGGCCCAACATCCTACACAACTTGCCCCCGCTTGGCCCACCTGGGGTGAGCAGTACTCGTGAGTCACGCCGATCCGTTTAGCGGGTGATCCCGGATCGACGGGCAGGTCAGTGAGTGACTGGCGGGCCCCCCGGCCCCCTATTCCTCATCCCCGTCGATCCCAAACCAATCCAGCCAGCGGTCGACCTGCTCATCCGGCAACGGCCCGGTTGCCGGCTTCCCCGGCGAAGTCGCACCCCCACCCCCGGGTCCACCACCACCGCCCGAACTCGCCGCGCGTGCCAGGCGACTGAGAAACTCCTCGCTCGACCAGTCCCGCGCCCTTCGCCGGCGTGCCGCCTTGCGGATCGCACGGTCGCTGGACACCACCGTCAACCGACGCGGCGACGTGTCCTTCTCGATCAATTCGATGATCACATCATCCGCCGAGCGACCCGCACCGGAAAAAATTAACACCACCGCACCCACAGCCCCCGGGTCCGGCGAGTGCGGCTTGGGCCGACCGTCACACACCACCGTCACACCACTTTTTGCCCAGGGGCTCGCCGCCAATATCCCACACAGCGACGCCTCCCCCAGCCCCGCCAGGGACACGGGCTTCTCCGCGTGCAGCACGTTGTAGCAATCGATGAGTAAGGGCATGGGTTGGGGTATCGGGTATCGGGTATCGAGCAAGAGTGTACCAACGCCGGTCCTGAGCGAAGCGAAGGGCCGGGTGGTTTTCGCGTATCGGGATTCTAGTCATGTATCGCCCGCATGCCCCACGTTCGGCACTTGATGCCCTGCCACGTCCCGCTCCTGACACATCCAAACACGGTAGAATCACTGCCAGATTCATGTCACCCCGAGGGATAACCATGATCGAACTCAAAAACATCTGGCACCACTACGGCATCCGCCCAACCCTGCGCGACATCAACCTGACCGTCGCGCCCGGCGAGCTGCTGTGCGTCATGGGCCCCAACGGCATGGGCAAGAGCACCCTCCTGGGCGTCATCGCCGGCATCCTCGCGCCGATCAAAGGCCACGTCCGGATCAACGGCCTGACACGGCGAGCATCAATCGAGCAAGAGAAAAAAATCCGCGAGCAGGTCGTCTACCTCCCGGACACACCCTGGCTCCCCGACAGCAACACCGGCCGCGAGTTCATCCTCGGCGTCGGCCGACTCTATGGCGTCGACGAAGACCGTCTGTTCGACCACGCCCAGAAACTCCTTGACCTATTCGACCTCGCCAACAAAGGCGACCGCACCATCAGCAGCTACTCCACCGGGCAGCGCAAAAAGATCGGGCTCTGCTCCGCACTCATCACCGACGCACCGATCCTCCTCCTCGACGAGCCCTTCTCCGGCGGGCTGGATTCCTCGGGCCTGCTGGCCTTGCAACAGGTCCTCAAACACCTCGCCGAGCGCGATGATGTCACGGTAGTGATGGCCGTCCCCGTCCCCGAGCTGGTCGAAGATTTAGCCGACCGCATCGCCGTGATCCAGGACGGCCAGATCCTCGCCTGCGACGCCGCCGCCGAACTCCGCCGGTCCGCCGGCAACGCCAACACACTCGGCGAAGCCCTCGAACAACTGATCCACCCGGAGGGCCCCAAGAACCTCGAAAACTACTTCGACACGGCGGGGCGAAAATGACGCGACGCTTAAGACTCATCATGCCGGCCGGTATTCAGATGACGGCTCTGATCATTTTAGCCTTGCCCTACATCGCACAGGGGGTCGTAGGGATACTCGGCGATGCCGAAGATGTGTTCATAACTATCTTCTTTCAAGTACTTGCGCCCGCCATATGTGCCATGGGCTACGGATTATTCCGTGTCCTCTACTTCTACCCACTGACCCACAAGAAATACGGTCAATGGCTGGCGACGACGCCTTGGGCTTATGGCAAGCCTCTGCCCCTGGGGCCGGTACACCTGGTATGGGAAGACTTGCTGGTGGTGGTCGTGCTGATATTGGCCGCACTCGTGGGGCTCTGGAACTTCTGCACCAGTGGGGCAATCGCAGACATCCTCTTGATTGAACAATTCCACGCCGCCAGTGCGATCATGGTCACAGCCGGCATCATCGCAGCCTGCTTCTTCTTGACTTACCTGATCATCCTGACACTGGCTATCACTGCACACAAATACATCACAGCTGTGTTGTTCCTGATACCGTTAATCTTGTACCCACACTTAAACCTGTGGATCGGTACGGGGATCTTCGGGCTGATCTGCGTGCTGGTATTTCTCGGACTGCGCCATACACTCCAACGATTCCCCTGGAACAGCCCCCAATGGACGCGCTCGCCGCGTGAACTCCTGCTCGATGACGTCCACCGCCAGGGCTTGATCGGTTGGCCCTACCGACAGATCGGCCCGCCGCGGAGTGTACGACAGGACAACGAAACCCTGGCTTCGATCGTTTTCTGCGCCATGGTTGGCTGGTGGATGTTGGCCGGGCCACATCTCGCACTCATGCTTGGCCGAGTCAAAGATATGACCGAAGCGATAGAAACACTTGATGCAAGGTTGCGCGACTCGAATCCCAGCGGGAACTCAACCCTGTTTGTCATCTGGTTCTTGCTTGTCCTTTTCCTGACAGCCTGCCGGCTGTTTACATACCTGCGCGACACACTCCCACCGATCAGCCTGATTGGGCGGGTCCGGACCGGCCGATGGGTCATCCCCGGGTACGACAAGGTTCTTGTCACACCGATCTTGATGGTGTTGTACGGGTGGTTCGGCCCGGGCCTGTGGGTCTCGATGGGCCTGCCGTTGATCGCTGTGCCCGCGGTCAGTATGACGGGGCTGCTGTTGTTGTGCATGCTGCTTGGGCCCACCAAGGAATCCTGGCGTCACACCGGGCAATACCGCGCCCGCGCCTGGGGCCCGCCGACCAAGGTCAGTAAGCAGCAACAGGTCAACATCCCACGGGGCAGCATAAACAACAACCTCACCGGCCCCTCACGTTTACACGCGATACCGTGGCGTGTCGTTGCGCAAACCAAAACCGGCCGGGTGTGACGCCGGCCGTTCGGGGGGTTATGTGTGGTGTGTAGCCTGTCAGTTGTCAGAGCTTGAACCGGCCGACCAGCGCCTGGAGTTCCTCGGCCTTGGCGGACAGCTGTGAGGCCGCCATCGCAGACTGGCTTGCGCCCTCGGCGCTCTGGTTGGTCACGGCGCTGACCGACTGCACGCCACGGCTGACCTGCTCGCTCGCCGCGGACTGCTCCTCGGCGGCCGCCGCGATCGACTGGATCATCGTCGCGACCTCCTGAGCCCCGGCGACGATCTGCTCGAGGCTCTGGCCGGCCAGGGTCGCCTTCTCCACCCCGACCTGTACCTGCTCGGTCCCGGCGGTCATCCGCTGCACCGCCTGGTCGGTCTCGGTCTGGATCGCGGTGATCGATTCGCCGATCTCCTCGGTCGCCTTGGTCGTCCGATCCGCCAACTTGCGGACCTCATCCGCCACCACCGCGAACCCTCGGCCGTGCTCCCCGGCACGCGCCGCCTCGATCGCGGCATTCAACGCCAGCAGGTTCGTCTGGTCGGCGATGTCATTAATCACCTCGATGATCTGCCCGATCTGCTCGCCGCGTTTGCCAAGCTCCGACACACTCGCTGCGCTGGCGCTCACGGCCTCGCTGATCTCGTTCATCCCCTGGATCGTCTCGGAGACGACCTGCCCGCCTTCCTGCGCGACCTTCCCTGATTCCTGTGCGTTGTTTGCGGCCTCGCCGCTCTTGCGCGCCACCTCGACGATGCTGGCGGACATCTCTTCCACCGCCGCGGAGATCTGCGTCACCTGCTGGTTCTGCTCGCCGATCCCCTGGGCCATCTCCTCGCTGCTGGCCGCGATCTGCGTCGCCGCCCCAGCCACCTCCTGGGAGGTGGCACCGACCTGCGAGATCACACCGTGGATCTTTTCGACGAACATGTTGAACCACTTGCCCAACTCACCCAGCTCGTCCTTGCGGTCCTGATCGACGCGCTGGGTCAGGTCGCCCTCGCCCTCGGCGATATCTTTGAGCCGATCCACCAGGGCCTTGATCGGCTTGGTCAACACGCGGGCAAAGAAGAAGGCGACCGTCAGGATCACCACGAAAGTGACGACGATCACCACGGTGAGCGACCTCTGGATCATTATGACCTGGGCCAGGGACTCGGCCTCGGAGATCCGCACCAACACCGACCAGCCCAGCCCCGGGTAGCCAAGGGCACCCTGGCTGTGTGCCCAGCCGCCGGTCTGCCATATCTGTTTGCGTGCGTGCAGGCTCCGGCCGTTGCCATTGTTGCCCGCCACCGCATCCTGCGCCGCCGCAACACCCTTCTCCGCAAGGTTCAGCTTCAAGACTACCGCCTGTACATCGCGGTTAGCGGTCTGCCCACCATTAGCCGTGGGGTCGCAATCGATAATCACACGGCCCTTGCTGTCCAGCAGCGTCAGCTCCGTCGAGCTAAGCCCCTCGGCCTTGAGTTGCTCGTACCCCGCAGCGATGATGTCCTCGACCAGTCCCCATTTCACGAAGTTCTTCCAGATGGCGATCACCTCCCCGGACGCATCCTTGACCGGCGCGGTGTAGCCCAGCGTCAGCCCCTCATCGCCGTAGACCTGCTTAACCAGCGCATCGACATGCAAGTCCTCGACCACCGTCCCGGTAAGTAAATCGCTTGCGAGGAACCGCTGGACCCTGGCGTCCTGGAACCACTTGGCCCCCGCGAAATTCTCGTCGTAAATAAACCCGGTGTCGATCGGCTTGCCGGCGTCATCGCGGCTGTTGACCGCGATGACCTTGCCTTCCAGATCGACCAGCACGGTCAGAGAATAGATGTCATAGGTATCGACGTAGCTGTTCATCGCCTGGACGATCGCCGAGCCCTCCCCAGGCTGATACCAGGACGCCCTGTCCTGCACCACACCGTTGAGTCCGAACGCCTGCACGTCCCCGTATCGCTCGAACAGGTTGCGCTCGATCGTGTCCAGTGAGTCCGCGGCGAAGCGCTGGTACTGGGTGCCCATCCCCTCCGCCATCTGCCCGGTCGCACGCCAAGCGATCGCCGCCACCGTCAACGCAGGCACCAGACCCGCAAATAACAAGATAAGAATCAACTTGGTACGGATTTTCATTCCTGGACCCCTTGAGTTAAACAAGTCAACAGATCATCCGTGTCCGCGGTATACGCCCTGGCTAAGCCATTGCCGGTTCGCCTGATTGGCGTGTGGAGTCAAAGGGGAAATCAATAGAATGGCTCCTGGACCGACCTGCCCCAGAATGATTTCGACACAGGGCGGACCGGACTTAAATATCTAAAACGTGCATAGATAAAGATTTTTAAATCTTTCTTATTATGTCCCCCGCTCGCCCCCACCGATCGCCTATGACCAAGGGCACTTAGGGCGACCAAAATGGCCTTATCGATCCGTGCTTCAAGACGCAGGGGGGCTGTATTACGGTTAAAAACTCTTGTATCATATGGGCCGGCCATTTTGCAGGGCCCGGTGGTATCCTACTGATCCGTTCCACAATCAAGGCTTTGGAGTAGCGCCAGATGTCCAGCACCACGAACACTAACTCAGACCAGATGCACTCCGTCCTCCAGGAGTCCCGCAAGTTCCCGCCCCCAACGGACTTCGCGGCCAACGCACACATCAAGAGCGATGCCGAGTACCAGCAGCTTCACAAACGCTCCATCGAAGACCCCGAGGGGTTCTGGGGCGAAGCAGCTAAGGATCTTCACTGGTTCAAGCCCTGGGACAAGGTCCTGGAATGGAAATCACCGGACGCCACGTGGTTCGTCGGCGGCAAGACCAACCTCAGCTACAACTGCCTGGACCGCCAGGTCGACGCCGGCCTGGGCGACAAGACCGCGATCGTCTGGGAATCCGAAGCCGTCGACGCCGACGGCAAACCCAACGTCATCAAGCTCTCCTACAGCGACCTGCTCACGGAGGTCAGCAAGTTCGCCAACGTCCTGAAAAAACTGGGCGTGAAGAAGGGCGACGTCGTCACGATCTACATGCCCATGATCCCGCAGCTCGCGATCGCGATGCTCGCCTGCGCCCGGATCGGTGCGCCGCACTCGATCATCTTCGGGGGGTTCAGCGCTACCGCGATCAAGGACCGCGTCGAGGACGGCAAGAGCAAGATCATCATCACCGCCGACGGCGGCTGGCGCCGTGGCAAGACCGTGCCCCTGAAACAGAACACCGATGATGGCATGGAGATGACCGACCTGGTCGAGACCTGCGTCGTCGTCCAGCACGCCAAGAATGACGTCGCCATGAAGACCGGCCGGGACGTGTGGTATCACGAGCTCATGGCCGACGCTTCCGACGACTGCCCCGCCGAGCAGCTCGACGCCGAGGACCTCGCCTTCATCCTCTACACCTCCGGGTCCACCGGCAAGCCCAAGGGGATCATGCACACCACCGGCGGATACATGGTCTACACCTACCTCACCGCCAAACACACCTTCGACCTGCACCCGCAACACCCCGACGAGCTGTACTGGTGCACCGCAGACATCGGCTGGATCACCGGGCACTCCTACATCATCTACGGCATCCTCCCCAACTGCGTGCCGACCCTGATGTACGAGGGCGGCCCGAACTACCCCGCCGAGGACCGCTTCTGGGACATGATCGAAAGGCACAAGGTCACCAAGTTCTACACCGCCCCCACCGCCATCCGCGCGTTCATGAAATGGGGCGACGAACACGTCGAGAAGCACGACCTCAGTAGCCTCAAACTCCTGGGCACCGTCGGCGAGCCGATCAACCCCGAGGCCTGGATGTGGTACCACGAAAAGATCGGCGGCAGCAAGTGCCCGATCGTCGACACCTGGTGGCAGACCGAGACCGGCGGGCACATGATCACGCCCAAGCCCGGCGCGACCACCACCGTCCCGGGCTCATGCACCACACCCGCCCTGGGCATCGACGCCGCCACCGTCAACTCCGAGGGCGAAGAAGTCGAGACCAACACCGGTGGGATCCTAGTCATCCGTAAGCCCTGGCCCGCCATGCTCCGGGGGATCTACGGCGACCGCGAACGATTCATAGACACCTACTGGTCCAAAGTCCCCGGCCTGTACACCGCCGGCGACGGCGCACGCAAGGATGAAGATGGCAACTTCTGGATCATGGGACGCATCGACGACGTCATCATCGTCGCCGGGCACAACCTGGGCACCATGGAAGTCGAGAGCGCACTGGTCAGCCACCCCGCCGTCGCAGAGGCCGCCGTCGTCGGCTTCCCACACGACATCAAGGGCACCGGCGTCGCCGCCTTCGTCATCCTGCGAACCGACCTCCCCACCGGCGAAGCCGCAGATGCACTTAAGAAAGAACTCATCGCCCACGTCGGCAAGGAGCTGGGCCCCATCGCCAAGCCCGACGTCATCAAACTCACCGACGCACTGCCCAAGACACGCTCCGGCAAGATCATGCGACGCCTCCTAAGAGACATCGCCGCCGGCAACGAGATCACCGGCGACGTCACCACACTCGAAGACAAAAACATCGTAGAAAAACTGCAACGCGGGTGACACCCACACGACCAACAACCCAATCAACACCAAAGCCCACGTCCGCCGAACGTGGGCTTTTCTACGGATATCGACACGACTGTTAATATCATCAAACGCAAACACCCCCACACGCGCAAGCCCCAACACCAGAGCAAACGCACCGATGATCGTGCCTGCAAGGCCCGCAACACCTAAACACCTTCCGTGTTGTTGATCTGGGTGAGTCGGAGGCTTCTACTTTACCTGGATCCCGACGTTGATCGGCTTGAAACCGTCGAGATTTTGCTTGAATTCCGGTGAAATAAGCTATAACCTCGACCGACACGCCTGCGGCCGTCCGGGGTGATTGATGGTCAATCGGCGCATGTCAGATCAAGAGATCCATATCAAGAGGGAGGGAAGAAGATGTCAACAATCGTCGCCTGGGGTCGCGCACTTACCGTCTGCACTCTCGCTATGGGCGCAGGTCTTTGGGCCGCCGCCGATGAGGCGAGGGCCGAAATCACCGTCCTCTCCAGCGCGGTCGAAACCGAAACCGAAGCGATCGGCGGGGGCGGCGCCTCACCGTTTTCACTCGGGCCGGTCGTGCTCAACAGCGGCGACCCGTTTACGAACTCAGTCAACAACAGCCTGGCGACAGGTGTTCAGGACGCGACGGACGGCGCCAACAACTTCAGGGGCACCGGCAGCGGCACCGGCATCGCGAGCGGCAATACCAACATCGACACCGGGACTGCGATCATCTCCGGCGACCTCTCGTCTATCGCACAGTTCACCGCCACCCCCGACCTCGGCACCGGGCTGGGTCAATCCGACGCGACCCTCCGTGTCGTATTCAGGCCGACCACCAACACCAACTACACGCTCAACGCCTCGTTGACGCCCGTGATCGGCCCCCTCGCCGGTAATGACGCGTTCTCCATCCGACGCACCAACCAGCTCGGTAACCCGATTGTCCACCTCATCAACAACGCGGTCCCCGCAGATATCGTCGGCGCAACCGGCACATTCCTCGCCGGGGTCGAGTACACGATCTTCGCCGACCTCAGCGACGCCACGGCAGGCGGTTCCGCCCAGAGCCCAGGCAGCGCGGAGACACTCGCCGACTTCAACCTCGTCTTCGAAGCCGGGACACAGTTCGCCATCGGAGGCGACTTGGACGGCGACGGATTCGTCGGCATCACCGACCTGAATATCGTGCTGGGCGCCTGGAACCAGAACGTCCCGCCCGGCGACCCATTAGCAGACCCCAGCGGCGACGGGTTCGTCGGCCTCGAGGACCTCAACGAGGTCCTAGGTAACTGGAACCAGAGCGTCCCAACTATCCCGTTAGTTATCCCCGAACCCGCCACCGCCTGCCTGCTGGCATGCGCCGCCACGGGCCTCTACCGACGCACCAGGCACCACGCTTGATCGTGAAGTAAAAAGTGATCACCGGAATCAACCCCCGAAGCCCACGTTCGCCGAACGTGGGCTTTTCTTAGGATTTCCCCAGACGCAGCGAACCGGCCATAATCCGCCATGGCCACTCTACACCTCATGTGCGGCATGGCGGGCGCCGGGAAAACCACGCTCGCCAAACAGATCGAGGCTGAAACCTCCGCCATCCGATTCTCCCCCGATGAATGGATCGGCAAACTCCTCGCGGACCCGCTCGACCGTCAAGAGAACGAACGGCTGCGCGACCCCGTTGAAGCCTTGCAGTGGGATCTGGCACAACGGTTACTTTCCAGCGGGCTGGATGTCATCCTTGAAAACGGATTCTGGGGCAAGGGCGAACGCGAGGATTACCGAGACACCGCAAGAAAACTCGGGGCCAAAGTACAACTGCACTACCTGGACGTCCCCGAAAACGAGCTGTGGCGGCGGATCGAGACACGAAACAAGAACCTGCCTGCCGGCACTTTTACCGTGACCCAAGATGAGTTGCGCGAGTGGCTGACGTGGTTCCATAAGCCCGATGCCGAAGAACTGGAAACCTACGACAAGGCTTGATCCGTCCGCCCGACTATATGCCTGGTCGACCCCTACGCCGATCTGAGACGACAATACCTCCCACCGCAATCGCCCCCAGCGCAAGCGATGACGGCTCGGGGATCGCGATAAACGTCACCCCGTTGATCCAGGTCGACTGCGCACCGAAGCTGTCCAGCAACGCCCCTCCGGACGAGTACCGACGGATCCGGTCGTCGCCGAACCCGGTGGCCACCCAGAACTCATCCGCGCCCGCGTCGTACGACATCCCGGATATGGAACGGGAAGGCAGCCCAAGCCCCACGGTGCTTTGGAAATTCCCCAAGCTGTCGTAGATACGGATGCTGCCCGCGTTGGGATTGCGGTACTGACCGGCGAATATCCGGCTTCCGTCCGAGTCAATCCCCGTCAGCCCGTCGTCCAGGTTGATCGTGTTCACCAAGACACCCGAGGTCGTGTATTCATTCAACAGACCGGTGCTGTGTTCGGCGATCAGCAGGTTATCCCCCTTCCGCCCCATGTTCTCGCTGCCGGTCGCTGAATGGAACGCAATCGATCGGGAGCCCGTCGACAAATCGATGCGATACACGTTGTCGGTGTTGATCGACAGCACGAACAGATCCGAACCAATGGTTGTGATGCCGACGTAGTTGTCCCCGGGGACAGCCAGGCTGTCGAGCAGCGTACCGGTTGAGTTGTATTGCAGGACCCTGTTATTGGTATTGTCCATACCCAGCAGCGTGCCCGGCGCCAGGGTGATCGCCTGGGCTTGCGGGATCCCTGCCGAGAAAAGGACAAGGGTCAGGGCAGCATAAAACACCTGTTTCCACAGGCTAACCATCGGACTCTGGCAGCGATTCATAAGCGTACTCCCGAAAAGTGTTTCCCAATTGATCTTCATACGCCACTCTCATCGGAATATTCGGAGCCTTACATAACGCCCCACCCAGGAACCCAACCGCGCAGGGGTTCGATTTCTCGGCGGACAACGCCGGGGGGCGTAGTATCAGCCGTGGGGTGTTGATTTGAGAAAAATAAGAAGGACGGACCCAGCAGATGGCGGGGCGGGTCATACACATCAAGCTCGCGTTTCACAGCCCCGGCCCCCTCTCTCGCGATTCATTACCCTAATCGTCGATGTCGGCACCGAGACCCTCGCCAAGCCGAGGGTCAAGCGCAGCGTCCAGTGGGCACCGTGGATCAGCCCTCAAACGTTACACGGTTCCGGCCCGAGTCCTTGGATTGATACAGCAATCCATCGACGCGCTCCGCCATTGAGCGCGCATCATCTCCCGGGCGAACCACCGTCGCACCGAAAGACGCGGTGACGCTTAGGGGCTCGCCGTCAACGGTCAGGCTGGAGTTCGCCACCAACGCCCGCAGGTTCTCGGCCAGCTCCTGGATACGCTGCTTGTTGGCGCGCCCGACCACAATCAGAAACTCCTCGCCGCCCCACCGGCCCACCGTGTCGAACGGTCGGCAGTTAAGGCTGAGGGTACGGGCAACCATCCGAAGGACGAGGTCCCCCGTCTCGTGCCCATACGCATCGTTGAACTTCTTGAAGTGATCCACGTCAAGCATGATCAGGCCGAACCCGCCCAGAGCTCGATTTACCCCGGCAAACCGGGAGGCCAGCGAGTTATCCAGGTAACGCCGGTTGGCGATCCCGGTGAGGCTATCCAGGAAAGCCAACTGCTCCAGTTCTTGGATCCGTTGAAGATCCGCCTGTTGCGATGAACCGTCGTGAAACGTCTCGACCCCGCCGATCACCCGGCCGGTCAGGTCATGCACCGCCGAGGCCCGCACGGTGATCGGTACA